>NZ_JBEPDB010000051.1:0-64241 GCF_040300025.1 Dactylosporangium sp. NPDC000555
CACCCGCGCCCGACCCATGCACCTCGGCCCGGGCCCGCCGGTCGTGCGGCGCACGGGCGCCGACGCGGTGGTCGTCTTGTCGGGCAGCCTGCGGCTGCCCGACGGCGTCGAGCTGCACCGCGGGGCGATGATCGGCCCCTTCGGCGACGGCTCGCCCGGCCAGGTCGCCACCGCCCGCACGCCGGCCCGCGCCTGGCTGCTGCCCGCGGTCGCCGGCCTGCCGCTCCTGCTCGGCCGCCAGGCCGCCACGATCCCTGGCGGCGGCCGCCGCCCGATGTCGGGCGCGCATCCGGCGTCGACCTACCCGCCGCTCGCCGCGCCGCCCGGTCCGCCACCCCCCGCCGACGACAGCGTGGACCGCGGCTTCGAGCGCAAGCTGTGGTGGCTGCTGGTCCTGCTGCTGTTGTTCGCGCTGTTGCTGACCGGCGCCAACCTGTTCACCGGCCCGGTGTGGGCCGAGATGCCGACCGACAGCGCCCTGGCCACCGTCATGCGCGGCGGCGCGACCGTGCGGATCAACGGCGTCGAGCGCCCCATGACGCGCGATTCCAAGGTGTACGTCCAACACGGCGACTCCGTCCGCGTCGACGCCCGGTCGACCGTGACCCTGACCTTCCGCGGCGGCAGCGCGACGGTCCTCTGCGCCGGCGCCGATGTGCGGGTCGGCGACCTGTTCAGCGGCCGGCAGACGCCGATCGAGCCGGTCGCCGCCCTGACCCTCGACGGGGGCCGCCTGCTGGTCGACACGACGAGCACGACGACCGCGTTCAAGCCGCTGCGCCTCGCCATCGGCACCGTCACGAACGAGGGCGCGGCGCGCTTCGCCCTGTCGGCCGGCGACGACCCGGAGGTCGGCCGAGGCGTGGTCAAGCTGGACGGCACGGTCGTCGAGCCGTCCAACCGGACCGACCTGAGCTGCGGCGACGGCGTGGCCCTGCCGAAGCCCGTCGGCACCCCGGCGGTGACCGCGTCCCCGGCCGACACCCCGTCGGAGTCCCCGAGCCCGAGCGATTCCCCGTCCGAGTCGCCCTCGCCTTCACCGTCGCCCTCGGCCTCCGAGACGCCCGGGGCTACCCCGACGAAGACGACAAAGGCCCCGACCCCGACGAGGACGACCGCCGGCCCCACGACGACCACCGCGGGCCCCACGACGACCACCGGCGCGCCCCCGACCACGACCACCGCGCCGCCGCCCGATACGACCGCACCCACCGTCGCGGTCCGTGCCGCACCGAGCAGCATCTACCGGACGTATGGCGGAAGGCCCTGCTGGATTGGTGCGCAGCCGCCATCGACGCCGACCACGTCGAGTGTGACGATCGCCGGCTCGGATGACGCCGGCACTGCGGGCCTCACCATCCGGTCGCTGACGTACACGCTCGGGAGATCCACGCAGGCGCTGCAGTATTCCGGCGGCAACGGAAAGTGGTCGGCCACGCTCGGATCGTTCCCGGGGGAGGGTCCGCAGGACACCATCACGATTACCGTGGTGATCGCCGATGCCGCGGGCAACGTGTCGAAGGCTGCCAGCGCCTCTGTGGCCATCAACCAATGCACCATCCTTCGCTGACTAGGAGAAGAACGTGCTTTGTTGGTTCTGCGCAAAGGCGGCGCGGGGGTCGTGCCGGTTCTGCGGCCGTGGGCTGTGCGAGGACCACGCGAAGTTCGGCCCCTACCTGCTGGAGGTGCACCGTTCGCAGAGCCGCGGCAGGGCCGAGGGGCTCGTCGTCGAGGACGCGGTGCAGTGCGGGACCTGCCGGCCGCGGCCGCAGCCGATCCCGATGCCTGAGCTCGACTGACCGGTCGAGATACCGAAAATCCGCTCAGAATGGGGGGAAGTGGGATGTCAGACTTCGACGAGGTGCTGGAGCGCCTGCTCAGTGACCCGGCCTTCAAGGCGCGGCTGGCGGCGGACCCTGCGGGGGCCCTGGCCGAATACCGGCTGACCCCCGACGAGCTGGACGTCCTGCGGTCCCAGGTCGGCGATGCCGGCGGGCAGACCCACGTCGAGCAGCGCACCAGCAAGGCCAGCATGTTCGGGGTGTTCTCCTCGATCGGCTCGGGCCTGGGCGACGTGCTGCAGGGTCACGGCGGCGGCGTGAGCGCGCACGGGCTCGCCGGCCACGCGCCGAGCGGTGGTGGCGCCGCGGTGGGGCATCACATGCATGATCTCGTCGAGCAGCAGCACGGCGGGCGGCACGCGGCGGTCGAGCCGGCCGACCACGGCTCCGGGTCGATCGGCCGGCAGCTGGAGGACATCGGGCGGGGCGGTCGGCACGCCTCCGCGGGCCTCGAAGAGGTGCACACGGAGAGTCACGTCGAGTCGCACACCGAGTATCACAGCGAGGTCCGCTCGTCTGGCACGGTATACCAGTCGAGCACGTACGCCGGCGGCACCCCGCAACAGCCGCCGGGCGGCCAGGGCGTGGCCGCGGGGCTCGCCGGACTGGGGGCCGAGGGCGGCTCGGGCGGCGCGGCCGGTGGCGTGGCGGGGGGCCTGGCCGGGGACCTGGCGGGGCTCGGGGAGCACGCGGCGCCGGGCGGCCACGGCGGCATCGGCGCCGGGCTGGGTGACATCGGGCAGCACGCCGGCGGGCAGGCCGGGTTGGGGCAGGCCGGTGAGCAGGCCGGCGCGGCGGGTCACGGCGCCGGGATCGGCGCGGGCCTCGCGGGGTTCGCACAGCACGCCGAGCACGCGCAGGTGCCCGGCGCGGCGCCGACCGACGGCTACCACACGCGCGTGGACTGGGACGGCGACGGGCGCTGGGACCAGCACACGTATGTCAACCGCGCCGACGGCGGCGTCGACATCGTGGTGGACACGGACGGCGACGGACGTCCCGAGTTCGTCGGTCACGACACCAACCGGGACGGCCTGATCGACTCCGCCGAGGTCGACACCAACCATGACGGGGTCATGGACGCCCGCTACGAGGACGTCAACGGCGACGGCTGGCTCGACAGGCGGACGCGATAGCCGTTTCGAGGTGAGTGGCACGTATCGGGGATCAGGGCGCTCGGATCGGCACCTACCGTTCTAGAGGTACCTCATGAGAGGGACCTGAGGGAACCGGGAGCGGGTTTATGGGCGACTTTGACCTGGGCTGGGGCATGGAGCACGATCTCCACGTCGACCACGACGGCGGAGTCGACCATCTCCTCGCCGACAACCACCACTACGACCAGCACGACTTCTCGGACGGCAGCCACGACGCCACGGGCGCGCACGACCTTGGCGATGTGGCGGAGGCCGACCAGCACGAGGAGCCCCTGCGGCTCGACGGGCAGGAGCTGGACGTCCCGGAGTGGCAGCTTGACACGGAGTTCCTGGACGGCCACTACGACCTGGTCGGCGCCGACCCGGACGAGAACGACATGTGGTCGCAGTTCATGTCGGACATGCACGAGGAAATCAACCCATACGCGGCGCAGTAGCTGGTCAGAGCTTGATGGCGGATGCCGGGCCGGGACTCGCGTAGTACCAGCCCTGAGCCGTGTCGCAGCCCAGCTCCTGCAGTCGCGTCGCCTGTTCGGCGGTCTCCACGCCCTCCGCCGTCACGCTCAGCTTCAGCGTGTGCGCCAGGCCGATCACCGCCGCCACGATCTCCTGGTCGACCGGGTCCGGGCGCTCCGGTGGGCGCAGACCCGCCACGAACGAGCCGGCCAGCTTCAGGCTGTGGACGGGCAGATTGCGCAGGTACGCGAAGTTCGAGTAGCCGGTGCCGAAGTCGTCGATGGCGATGCGCGGGCCCAGCGCGGCCAGGGCGTTCAGCGCCTCGATCGGGTCGCCGCCCGTGCCCATGATGGCGCTCTCCGTGAGCTCCAGCTGCAGGCCCGACGGCGGCAGGCCGGTCTGCTCGAGGATCGTGTGCACATCGCGGACGATGGTGCGGTCCCGCATCTGCCGTACCGCCAGATTCACGCTCATGACGGGCGCCCGGTCCTGGACCGCGCGCCGCCACTCGGCCGCCTGCCGGCACGCCTCTTGCAGCACCCAGCGACCCAGGGGCACGATGAGCCCGGTCTCCTCCGCCATGCCGATGAACGAGTCCGGGCCGAGCACGCCGAAGCGCGGGTGCCGCCACCGGACCAGGGCCTCGACGCCGGTGGTGACGCCGTCGCTGAGGCGGACCAGCGGCTGGTACTCCACGAAGAACTCCCGCCGCTCGAGCGCGGCCGGCATGCTCGCCGACAGCTCGTAGCGGGTCACCTCGCGCGCGTGCCGTTCGGCGTCGAAGAGGGCCAGGCGGTTGCGGCCGTCGGCCTTGGCCCAGTAGAGCGTGGTGTCCGCGGCCTTCATGAGCTCGCCGGTGCTGGTGCCGCGCAACGGCTGCTCGACCACCCCGATGCTGGCCGAGATGCTGATCTCGTGCCCGCCGACGTGGACCGGCGCCCGGACGGTGTCGAGTGCCTTCTCGGCGACCGCGACCACGTCCTCGATGCCGCCGCACTCCTCGACGAGCACCACGAACTCGTCGCCGCCCATGCGCGCGACCAGCTGGCGGTCGACGCCGATCGAACGGTCCAGGCGGCGGGCCACGGTCTGCAGGAGCTGGTCGCCGACGTCATGGCCGAGCGTGTCGTTGATGACCTTGAATCCGTCGACGTCGAGGTAGCACACGCCGACCCGGGAGGCGTCACCTTCGGTGGCGGTGTCGATCAGCTCGTTGAGCCGCTCGAAGAACAGCGTGCGGTTGGGCAGCTGGGTCAGCGGGTCGTGTAGCGCCTGGTGGCGCAGGCGCTCCTGCAGCAGGTGCCGCTCGGTGATGTCCTCGACCATGGCGACCAACCAGCGCGGGCGGCCGTCCTCGTCGTGGATGACCGAGGCGACCAGGTCGGTCCAGACGTGGTGGCCGTCCTTGCGGACGTAGGGCTTCTCGATGCGGAACTGGTCGCGCCCGCCCTCCATCAGCTCCGCGAACATCCCGACCGCGATGGGCGGGTCCTCCGGCAGGATGAAGTCCTCGAAGGCCATGGAGCGCAGCTCGTCGGCGGTGTACCCGAGCATGTCGCACAGCGCCTGGTTGACCTCGACGACCTGGCCGTCGACGGTGCTCACGCTCATCCCGATCGCCGCACCGGCGAAGATCGCCTGAAACCGCGCCTCGCTGACCCGGCGCCCCTCCTCGGCGCGGGCGCGGGCCCACAGCGCCGCGGTGCGGATCTCCTCCTGCTCTTCGAGCACCCGGTCGCGCAGCGCGAGCGCGTAGCCCGAGGCCAGCGCCCCCTGGACCCGCGCGACCCGCTTGACGGGGGCGTTGCCGAACTGCTCGGCGAGCACCGTGAGGGTGCGCTCCAGCGTGGTGGGCTCGGTGAAGTGGGCGGCGACCAGCGTCGAGCCGATCTCGCGCACGTCGGCGGGGTCGAAGACCTCGGCGGTCAGCGCGTGGATGAGCCGGGTGGCGAGGCTGGTCAGGAAGTCCTGGACCTCGACGCCGTTCATCGACACGTAACTGGTCCCGGCGATGGCCAGTGACCAGGCGCGCGCCAGACGTTCAGCGGCGCGGTGCGGGCGGTCCCACGACGTTGGCGTGGGGCTGATGGCGGTCATGGTCGGTGGGCGCTAATCCTTGCGCGCCACGGCCGCGCTTCCGATCGAGTTGCCGTCGGCCGGTGGCTCCTCGTCGCCGTCCGGCCGCCAGGCGTGCGTGGCCACGACGCCGGGCTCGAGCAGGGTCAGATCGCCCAGCAGCGCCGTGACCTGCTCCTTCGAGCGCAGGATCAGCGGGGTGGGGGACTTGCGATACATCTGGTAGGCGTCTTCCTCGGCCGGGGTGAGTGGTCGGTCGAGGCCGGCGTGCGACAGCACGATGTGGCTGCCCGGCGCCCCGGCGGCGGCGTATCCGGCGACGATGTCGGCGGGGCGCAGCTCGTCGGGCACGAAGTGCAGCACGGCGACGAGCAGGAAGGCGACCGGCCGGGAGAAGTCGATCAGGTCCTGCACCTTCTGCTGGGCCAGCACGCCGGCCGGGTCGCGCAGGTCGCCGGAGACGACGGCGGTGCCGGGCGTGTCGGCGAGGATGGCCCGGCTGTGCGCGACGGCGACCGGGTCGTGGTCGACGTAGACGACGCTGGCGTCGCCGATGCCGGCGTCGGTGATCACCTCGTGCACGTTGCCGACGGTCGGGATGCCGGAGCCGAGGTCGAGGAACTGCCGGATGCCCTGGCGGGCCAGCTCACGGACCGAGCGGCGCAGGAACGCGCGGTTGCTGCGGGCGAGCGTGGCGACGGCCGGCATCGCGCTGAGCACCTGCTCGCCGAACGCGCGGTCGGCGGCGAAGTTGTGTGAGCCGCCGAGGTAGTAGTCATAGACGCGGGCCACGCTCGGCCGGTCGAGGTCGACTTCTGCCGGGGCCCAGCTTGGACGGTCCACAGATCAACACTCCTCGACCTAGTCGGCTACCAGCGATGCGAGCATACGTGTGGGCGGGCGGCGAGAAAACCCAGGCCGCCCGCCCACGCCGCGTTGGATCAGGCGACCTTCGTGTAGCGGTCCGCGGTGCCCGGCGCGATGGGGCCGGTCGCGAGGTGGGCGATCAGGGCGTCGACGTCGAAGCCCGGCGCGGTGACCCGGCCCGTCCCCTTCGCGAGGGTCAGGAAGCCGTCACCGCCGTTGGCGAGAAAGTCGTTCGTGGTCACCAGGTAGGTGGCCGCCGGGTCGAGGGCGACGCCGTTGAGCTTGATGTCGCTGACCTTGGACCCGACCGGCGCGGAGGCGCTGTAGGTGTACGTGAAGCCGGCCGAGACCTGCAGCATGCGCTGCACGGTCTGGCCCTGGAAGCCCACGAACTGCTGTTCGAGGACGTCCTTGAGCTGCGCGCCGGTGAACGACTGCGTGACGACCAGGTTGTTGAACGGCTGGACGGTGAACGCCTCGCCGTACGTGACCTGGCCCGGGGCCTCGCCGCCGGGGGAGTTGGCGTACACCAGCGACGCCCGGATGCCGCCCGGGTTCATGAACGCGATCTGCGCGCCGGCCGACTTGGTGTACGCGAGCTGCGCGTCGGCGATCACGTCGCCCAACGGGGACTCACCGGCGGCCGACGTGGTGGTGGTGATGTCGGCCGTGATGCTGCCGATGACCTTGTTGGCCAGCGGGGCGACCGCGGCGCGGTACTTGTCGGCGATCTTCTTGACCTTCGGGTCGACCAGGGCGGGGTTGCGCACCGGATTGCCGGCCGCGTCCCTCTGGTAGGTCCCGTCGGGGTTCTTCACGCCGTTGGCGACGATCACGTTGCTGGCCGACGCGTCGACGAACTTGCGCGTCTTCTTGTCCAGCGTGACGCGGATGTCGGTCACCAGGGTGCCGGCCGTGCCGGCGCTGGTCACGAGCGAGTTGGCGCCCGAGGAGTTGGGCAGCTCGCAGGTGTAGAAGCGGTGCGTGTGACCGGAGACCACGACGCCGTACGCCGGGTCGAGGCCCTTGACGATGTCGGTGATCGGCCCGGCGAAGTTGGCGCAGCCCGACGGGTCCAGCGGCGCGGGCGGGCTGCTCTGCAGGCCGCCCTCGTGGATCACCAGCACCATGGACTTGATGCCGAGCCAGCTGAGGACCGTCGCGTACTTGTTGGCCGTCTCGACCTCGTCGTGGAACTCGACGTTCTTGATGCCGGCCGGGTTGACGATGCCCGGGGTGGCCTCGAGCGTCATGCCGACGTAGGCGACCGGCACGTTCTCGTAGAAGCGGATCGTGAACGGCAGCAGGATCGGCAGGCCGGTCGACCTGTTCGTCACGTTGGCGGCGAGGTAGGAGAACTTCGCCCCGGAGAACCCGTCGCCGTCCTGGCAGCCGTCGGTCGGGTGGCAACCGCCGAACTGCATGCGGTAGAGCTCGGTCACGCCCTCGTCGAACTCGTGGTTGCCGACGGCCGCGATGCCGACGCCCATCGCGTTGAGGACCTCGATCGCCGGCTCGTCGTGGAACGCGGCGCTCACCAGCGGCGAGGCGCCGATGTTGTCGCCGGCGACGACCGTGTCGCTGTCGTGCACGCCGGCCTTCTTCGCGGCGCCGCGCAGCTGGGTGAGGTACGTGCTGAGGTACTCGGAGCCGCCCGCGGGCACGCCGTTGATGAGACCGCCGCTGCCGGTCGGCGGGTCGATGTTGCCGTGGAAGTCGTTGAAGCCGAGCAGTTGTGCGGTGGTGGTCGGCCCGGTCTTCTGGGTGAATGCCACCTTGGCCGGGGTGAGCGGCGTCCACCGGTCGGTTCCGGGGGCGGAGCCACTCTTGGCCAAGGGCAGCAGTGCGACAACGGCGACGGCGAGCGCGGGCACCGCGAGGTGCTGCGCGACACGCCAGCCGCGGGCGCGGGGCTGAGCCATGATCTCTCCTTTTGGGGGGACACATGCGTCGGTCGTCATCCTTCCGAAGGCATCGATCGCGCGCGAGCACGACTTGGGGTCGGATTGGTGTCCTGCGGGTTAAGGAGAGGGTTCATCGCAACGGCCTATGGGCCGGGCCGCGCAGTCGTCCACTATGGACGCGGCGGCCGGGGCGCCCGAGCCCGTGCGCGTTTCGTCCTGGGCGGATCCGCTGCGCGCGAAACGGGCTGTGCCGGCTCCCGGCGAGCGTGAATCATCGGTCGATGAAGATGCTGGTACTCGGTGGAACCGTGTTCCTCGGGCGCGCGGTGGTGCGCCAAGCACTCGCCTGCGGCCATGACGTCGTCTGCGTCGCCCGGGGCGAGTCGGGTGAACCGGTTGAAGGCGCTCGTTTCGTCCGGGTGGACCGGGACGATCCCGGCGGCCTGGCCGCCGTGGCCGGCGAGTTCGACGCGGTCGTCGACGTCGCCCGGCACCCGCACCACGTCCGGCACGCGGTCGCCGCGCTCGCCGGCCGAGCCGGGCACTACACGTTCGTGTCCAGCGGATCGGCGTACGCCGACACCGCCACGCCGCACCAGGTCGCCACGTCCGCGCCGCTGCTGCCGCCCGGCTACGACGCCGACCCGCGCGCCGACGCCGAGTCGTACGGGCGGTGCAAGGTCGCCTGCGAGCGGCTCGCCGCCGGCGGCTTCGGCGCCGGTCGGACGTTCGTCCTGCGCGCCGGGATGATCGTCGGGCCGGAGGACCCGACCGGCCGGTTCGAGTACTGGGTGCGCCGGGCGGCCAGGGGCGGCGAGGTGCTCGCGCCGGGCGGGCCGGACGATGCGGTCCAGCTCGTCGACGTGCGCGACCTGGCCGACTGGATTCTGGCCGCCGCCGGCGCCGGGCTGACCGGCGCGTTCGACGGCATCGGCGCGCCCATGACCAGGCGGGAGTTCCACCAGGCGCTCGCCGAGGGCGCCGGGGTCCCGCAGGCGCCCACCTGGGTCACCCAGGAGTTCCTGCTCGAGCGCGGGGTGGCGCCGTGGAGCGGGCAGCGGTCGCTGCCCTTCTGGCTCCCCCTTCCGCAGTACGCCGGGTTCATGGACCGCGACGTGACCGCCTCGATCGCCGCCGGCCTGCGCATCCGGCCCCTGGCGGAGACCGTCCGGGACACCCTCGGCGCAATTCGTGACAGATCACACATCGATACGCCCAACGGGCTGGGTATCCACGAAGAGGCCGAGTTGTTGCAGGAATGGCTCGCCGGGTAGTAGGTGGTGGTGAGCTTGCGCAAAAGGCTGTCGCAGGGCCGACAGCTGCCGATGGAGAACCGTGCCCGAGCTGCGTCGGGCGCCCCAAGCACCGGCGTTCCCAGGGAACTCACAGCGAATTCAGGCGTCTGACGGGCAGGAACACCACGTATCACTTGTTGCAACCGAAGCGAACCGGAGCAGCCTCCCGAGCGTCTAGGTAAGTGGTGCAACTCTCAGGGGCCGTCACCGAATCGCCCCTGAGGGCGGAATTCGGAACGCGCTTTGACTGTTGTGTGGGGGGCATACCCCGGGGGGCACCCGTTTTAGCAGGGTGAAACGGGGAAGGCGAAGGATGGAGCGGGGAGGGGCCCGAAGTGGAGAACGTGAAAGTGGAGATGCGACCCGACTCAGGTGCCGAGGAGCGCGACCTGGTCGGCGTGTACCTGCATGAGATCTCCCGCACGCCGCTGCTCGACGCCGCTTCTGAGGTCGAGCTGTCCAAGGCGGTCGAGGCTGGGCTATACGCGGAGCACCTGCTGGACAGCGACGAGGTCCCCGACGGCGTGACCGCCGCGGAGCTGCACCGCTTGGTGGCCGAGGGCGAGCGGGCGAAGGACCGGTTCATCCGGGCCAACCTGCGGCTCGTGGTGTCGATCGCCCGCCGCTACGTGCGGTCCGGCATGCCGATGCTCGACCTGATCCAGGAGGGCAACACCGGCCTGGTGCGGGCCGTCGAGAAGTTCGACTATGTCCGTGGCTACAAGTTCTCGACCTATGCGACGTGGTGGATCCGCCAGGCGATCAGCCGGGCGATCGCGCAGCAGGAGCGCACGGTCCGGCTCCCGGTGCACCTCGTCGAGGACGTCAACCGGATGCGCAACGTCGCGCGTCAGCTGACCCGCGAGCTGGGCAACGAGCCGGAGCCGGAGCAGCTGGCCACCGCGCTCGGGGTGCCCGTCGAGCGGGTGCACGAGCTTATGCGCTGGTCGCAGGACACCGTCTCGCTCGACACTCCCGTGGGTGACGACGGCGACACCAACCTGGGTGACCTCGTCGCCGACTCCGACGCCCCGTCGCCGGAGGACGTGGTGCTGGCCGCCCTTGAGCGGCAGCGGATCGAGGGCCTGCTCAACCACCTCGACGACCGTTCGGCCGGCATCATGCGGGCCCGTTACGGCCTCGAGGACGGGCGGGAGCACTCGCTGACCGAGGTCGCGACGCGGTTCTCGCTCTCCCGCGAGCGGATCCGCCAGCTGGAGATCCAGGCGCTCGGCCGGCTGCGTGAGCTGGCCCGCGCCGAGGGCCTGCAGGCGGCGTAACCCCTGAACTGCCAGAAGCCCCGGGTCGAGGCGACCCGGGGCTTTTCGTTGTGCCGGTGCCGGTCGTCAGTACGGATCGCCACATACCTTCCAGGCGCCGTTCTCCTTGCGCATCGCGAACTTGTGGTCGCCCTTGCCGCCGCTCTTGTACGTGATGTTTGCCGTGATCGAGGCGGTCTCGACGCCGCTCTCGTTGCTGTACGAGCCGCCCCAGCTGAAGTCGTGCGAGGCCGGCACGTTCTTCTTGACGATCGAGGCGAACTCCTCGGGGCCGTAGTTCGTCTGTGCGGTGCGGCACAGCAGCGCGTACGCCCCCTCGTCGTTGCCGGCCTCCAGCGCGGTCAGGAAGTTCCCGGCCGCGGCCTTCGGTTCCTTGGTGGCCGAGTTGATGATGAAGAAGAGCCCGGCCCCGCCGCCGCCGCAACACAGGACGACGACGCCGATCAGGCTGAAAATTATGATCTTCGCAGTTTTACTCACGCGCGCCAGCGTAGGGACACCGGTCAACGCGCGATGTAAACCACCCGACGCGGTCAGGCACGATGTCCGACGACGAACAGCCGTGGGAAGGGCAGGATCGTGCCGAACGGCTCCCGGGGGTACCGCACCCGCAGCTCCTCCCGGACCTCCGCGGCGAACGCCTCGGCGTCCTCCGGTGACAGCGCGTCGAGGTAGGGCCGCAGGCCGGTGCCCCTGAACCACTCGAACACCGGGTCGTCGCCCGGTAGCACGTGGTAGTAGGTCGTCTCCCAGGCGTCGACCGTGAGGCCCGTCACGCTGAGTAGCCGTACGTACTCCGCTGCCTCGAGCACGGGCGTGGCCGAGCGCGGCCCGGTGGCCTCCAGCGCGCCGGCGAGCAGCGGTGCCCAGCGCGGCCGGCTCGCGACCCGTCCGAACCCGGGGTCGTGCGTGGTGATCGGCACCTGGAAGGCGAGCGTCCCGCCGTCGTCCAGCCCGGCGGCCCAGGCCGGCAGCAGCGCCTCGTGGTCGTCGACCCACTGCAACGAGGCGTTGGCCACGATCACGTCGACGGAGCCGCGCTGCGGGCGCCACTGCCCGGCGTCGCCGAGCCGGAAGCGCAGCTGCGGAGTCTGCAGCTCGGTGGCTGCGGCGATCATCTGCGGCGAGGAGTCGATGCCGAGGATCGCGGCGTCCGGCCAGCGCTCGGCGAGCGTGGCGGTCATCGTCCCGGGCCCGCAGCCGAGGTGCACGACCGCGACCGCGCCGGTGGTCGGGATCCGGGCCACGAGTTCCCGGAACGGCCGGGCCCGCTCCTCGGCGAAGCGGTTGTACTGCTGCGGGTCCCACGAGGCCATGTCCCAATGATGAAGGGCCGCGGATCGATGCGATCCGCGGCCCCTCGTCGCCGGGTCAGGTCTTGACGCGGCCGAATCCGTAGATGCTGTCGATGTCGACCTTCGCGTATCTGACGACGTCGCCCGTGTGTGGTGCATGGATGATCGTGTTGTTGCCGACGAAGATCCCGACGTGCCCGAGTCCGTTGTAGAACACCAGGTCGCCCGGGGCCAGCGAGGACCGCGGGATGTGCGCCACGGTGTTCCACTGGCTGGCCGCGTTGTGCGGCAAGGTCACGCCCGCGGCCTTCCACGCCCCCATCGTCAGGCCGGAGCAGTCCCAGCTGCTCGGGCCCGCCGCGCCCCACTTGTAGGGCTTGCCGAGCTGGGCCTGCGCGAAGCTCACGACGGCGCCGGCGCTGCCGGAGACCGCGGGCAGGTTGCCCGGGTCCATCTTCGGCGGATTGACCTTCGTGCTGCCGGCGGCGACCGCCTTCTTCTGCAGGGCCTCGAGCTTCTTGACGTCGCCCTCGATCTTCTTGCGCTGGTTCTCGAGGTCGGCCTTCTGCGTGTTCTGCGCCGCGATGGTCTGGTCGAGCTGCTTCTTCTCGTCGTCGACCTTCGACTTGGCGGCCTTGTAGTCGTCGATCTCCTTCTGCTGCTGCCGCGTGAACTGCTGCAGCAGCGACAGCTTGTCCATCAGCGAGTCCGACGACGTCGCGTTGAGCATGATGGAGAGGCTGCGAAGGTTGCCCGACGTCTTGAACGCGGCGATCGCCACGCCCTCGACGCTGGCGTTGGCGGCAGCCATGTTGTCCTCGAGCGGCTTGAGCTTCGTCTGCAGCTCGGTCGCCTTGGTCTGGGAGGCCGCGAGATCGATATTGATCTTGTTCCACGCCTCGATGGTCGCCTCGAGATCCTTGTTCGACTTGTCGAGCTGGGCCTCGATCTCAGCGAGCGTGGGTTCGGCGTGTGCGACCGCCGCTGGCGCCAGCACGGTGAGTGACACGAGCCCGATGAACAAGGTTCGCAGCAGTGACCGACCGGCACGGTGTCCAGTGGACAAGGAAAGACCCTTCTTCACCGACCGCCTACCGGGTTAGCTGACGGGTTCGGGCTAGAAGGACGCCCTACCGCGACGTTGCGGATTCACCCCACACGAATGTTTGTGGGTCCCCGGTTCGATGCGCGCACCCAAAGGTGATCGGGTGGCGCCGAGTTCGATTCGGCGGCGCTTGCCCGGCGCCGTCCGGGGTGGACGGCGGACTGCCGAACAGGCCAGGGCCTAACTTAACGTGATCATCCGCCATGCGAAAGGCGTGCGTCCCCCTCGATATCTAATAAACCTAAAAGTCCGGATTACTGCCGGTTGGTCTTCCACATCGGACAGTGACATTTGCCGGGGGCTTGATTCGGGTGTGCCGGGCGAGGCGCGATATCGATCGCGTTCAGCGATGCCGCGCGGCCGACGTCGGCCCGCGCTCGTGGCCGACGCCGTTCGGCGGGCCGCCGCGGCCGGCCGGCGGCCCGAGCAGGCCGGTGCCGCGTTCGCTGCCCGGGGCCGCGTAGTAGCCGGCCGGCCGGCTCACTTCAGGTCGTGGGCGACCTGTCGCAGAAGGTCCAGCGTGGCTTCCTGCGACAGGGCGCGCTGGCCGAGTCGTTCGAGGATGCCGCGGTACGTCGTGATGAGCTCCGGCTCCTCCCAGAGCAACTGCTGGCGGTAGAGCACCCCGTCGTCCGCGCCGAACTCCAGCACCGTGAAGTCGCCCTCCCAGCCGGCGTGGAACCCGGCGTTGAGGGGGACGACGCGCACGTCGGTGTACGGGCGCTGGGCGAACTCGATCGTGTGCTCGAGCTGGTCGATCAGCAGCGCCTCGTCGCCGGGGGCGGGGCTTCGGCGCAGCACCGACTCGTCCAGGATCACCTGGATGTGGGGCGGCTCCTCGCGGTTGAACAACTCCTCCTGGCGGCGCATGTGGAACTCGACGCGGCGCTCGGCGAGCGGGGACTCCGCGTCGCTGGTGGCGTGGGCGTACCGCCGCGTCTGCAGCAGTGTCGGGAACATGATCGGCGAGAACTCGCCGATGCGGGTCGCCTCCGCCTCGAACCCGACGTAGGTGATCAACTGACCGAGCAGCATCGGGCGGTACTCGTCCCACCACATCCGCCGTTTCGCCGCGCGGGCCAGCTCGAGCAGCTCGTCGACCGTTCGCGGGTCGTGAACCCGGTAGTAGGCCAGCAGGCTGCGCAGGTCGCTCACCGAGATGGCGACGGTGCCGTTCTCGATACGGATGAGCTTGGACAGCGACCACTCCATCTCGGCGGCCACGAGGTCCTGGGTCAGTTCCCGCTCGCGCCGCAGCCGTCGCAGCTCGGCACGGAGGCGGCGCTTGCCCACGATAGGCCCGCTCATGGACCATCACCCCAATCGCGTACAAATGGCATCGCCCAGGTCGAGGGCTCCGCGTTTCTACCCGGATTGCGGCAGATGCACCTAGCGCGTTCCGATTTCTCGTAACTGGCTACTGCGGGGCGTGCGTATCCAGGAAGATTCTCGCCATCACGGCGGCTGGATCGCCCAGGTCGGTGGAGGCACGCCTCATGGTTCCCGGCTACCCGCCGTACAACCTCCCGTCGCCGGTTGACCGGGACTTCAGGCCTCGCCGCCCCGGTGCGTCTTCTACGAGGTGACCGTGACCGGCCCGCAGCCGCCGGACGGGCCGGTTTCGATGCCGGCAGCCGCCCGCTCGACCGTGGTGAGCAGCGCCGCGCGCCCGCCGCTGCCGGCCCCGGCCGCGCCGCTGGGATGCTGCCCGGCACGCGCGGCCAGCCGCAGGCCGACCAGCACGCCCGCGGCGACGGCCAGCCCGACGACGATGACGCCGACCGCGATCCACCATGCGTTCGCCGCTGAGCGCTCGCCGGCATCATGCGTCGCCGGCGCCGCGGAAGCCTCGAGCGGCCCCGCCCACCGCGTCGACGGGATTTCGACGCGCCGGTCCTCCGGCTGCGGCAGCGGCGGCCACTCCCGCGGGTAGAGCGGTGGCAGCCAATGGTCGCCGCCGCGGTCGCCTCCGCCGCCTTTCGCGACCGGCGCGGACGCGTCCTCCTCGTCGTCCTCCGCGGGGCGCTCGGTCCACTCCGGTGATCGCGCGCGGTCCCTCGGGCGCGGCGCCTCCGGCGGCTGCGCCGGAGGGTCACCGCCAGGCGTCACGGGTGCCCACGTGGATGGGTCGGCGGAGCCTGGGTCGGCGGAGAGCGGGGTGACTGAGGACGGGGCGGCGGGCGGCGGCCAGTCGGTCGGCTCGGTGTGGGGGCGAGGCACCTCGCGCGGTGGTGGGACGTAGATTCCGTCGACCGTGTGGTCGTCGTTGCGGCGCCGATGATGCCGGCCCTCCGTCATGGCATCCCTGTCTCTCTGCTGCGAGCCCGCTGCGTCGCGCGAGGGAGAGGAAGCGCGATGCGGTCAACCTAGCACCGGAGCGCGTCGATGTGTGACCGCTTGGCTACGTACTGATCATGACGGCACTGTGCAGTATCTGACGACTACGGCAAATCGCCCGGGCCGATCGGGTCCAACGCCCTCGCGTGGGGCGTCGCCGCGGCCCAATCTCGTGCACGTCCGGCGTCGGGAGGCATCTTCTCGCCGGTCTCGCCGGTCCCGCCGGCTTCGAGCGGCACGGCCGGGTTCGCGCGGAAGCGGGCGCGCCGACCGGGGGCTGGCAGGCCGCGCCCGCTTCCGCGTTGGGGGGAGGAGTAAAGCTCACCTCCGGGGCGAGGCTCTGCCCGGAAGGCCACGAACTAGGGAGCCAGCGGTCGGAACGAGAGCTTGCTCCCCGCGGATCAAGCCACCGATCCCCACATGGCCGCGAACGCCGCCGCCTCTCCGGCCAGCCACCGCTCCACCTCGTCCGCCTTCACCGTCGGGTCTGGCCGCAGCACGTCACCGCGCCGCAGGTCGACCAGCACCGGCGTGGCGTTGGGCAGCACCGCGTCCATGTGCCGCCCCATCAGATGCAGCGTCGCCACAGCGGCCTCATCCAGCGGCGGGTCCTCGTCGAAGTGCAGCCGCACGGCCTCCCCGCGCCCGTCCGCGTATCGCAGCCCGAAGTGCGGATTGATCTTCAACGGCAGCGAGCCGATCATGCACAGCGCGTCGCGGGTCGGCGTGACCTCGACCGGCGTGGGCAGCGACTCCAGGTAGCGCAGCGCACCCGGCACCACCGACTCGTAAAGGGGCTTCCACCGGGCGTTGACCTGGTCGACGACGGTGTTGAGATAGGTGCCGCCGGTGCGGAACCGGATGTCCGCCTTCAGGGCCTTCACCAGCTGGCCGTGCGGGTTGAAGCCGTGCCCGGACTCACGCTGGCGGCGCAGGCCGCCGACGAAGCTCGCCTTGCGCGGGCCGGTGCGGCCGACATACCGGGTGAAGCTGAGCAGGGTCGCGTAGGGGACGGATCCGGTGGAGCTGAGGGGTGTGGTCACTGGCGCTCTCCTCCCAGGTCAAGAGCGTCTTTCGTACACACATTCTAATAGATTCGAGCCAGGATTCCCACCCAGTCAGCTAGTAGGTAAAGTGGGTTTCCATGACCAAGTTCCACTGGTTTCTGCCCACCACTGGCGACGGCGACCAGGTTGGGGCCGCGACCGTCACGGCCGGGGCCGCGCGGCACGATCGGGCTCCGACCGTCGGGTATCTGGCGGAGGTCGCCCGCGCCGCGGAGCGGGCCGGGTTCGAGTCGGCGCTGACGCCCGTCGGTGCCGGCTGCCTCGACCCGCTCGTCATGTGCACGGCGCTCGCGCAGCACACGAGCACGCTCAAGCTGCTGGTCGCGTTCCGCGCCGGGTTCACGCTGCCGACGGTGCTGGCGCAGCAGGCCGAGGCGTTCCAGTGGATCTCGGACGGGCGGCTCGCGCTCAACGTCGTGACCGGCGGCGACCAGGCCGAGCAGGCGTCATACGGCGACTTCGTGACCAAGGACGCCCGCTATGCCCGCACCGCTGAGTACATCGAGGTCATGCGCCGCACCTGGCGCGGCGAGCCGTTCGACTTCCAGGGCGAGCATTACCGCGTCGAGGGCGGCGGCCTGGCCCGCCCGCTCGAGCGGGTGCCGGAGATCTACTTCGGGGGCGCGTCCCCGGCCGCGGTGCGGGTCGCGGCGCGGCACGCCGACGTGTATCTGCTGTGGGGCGAGCCGCTTCCCGCGGTACAGAATCGGATAAAAGCGATAAAAGCACTAAACCCAGATCTGCGGATCGGGCTGCGGATCCACGTGATCGTCCGGGACGACGCCGACGCGGCCTGGGCGGAGGCGGACCGGCTGCTGCGGGGCATGGACCCCGAGCGCATCCGCGCGGCGCAGGAGCGGTTCGCGCGGATGGACTCGGTCGGCCAGGCGCGCATGACCGCGCTCAATCAGGGCGCCGACCTGGTCGTCGGGCCCAACCTCTGGGCCGGCGTCGGACTGGTCCGCGAGGGCGCCGGCACCGCGCTCGTCGGCAGCCCGGCCGAGATCAACGCCCGTCTGGCCGAGTACGAGGACGTGGGCGTCGACGAGTTCATCCTCTCCGGATGGCCACACCTGGAGGAGGCCGAGCGCGTCGGCGACGCTATCCGAGCAGCTCGCCGACCGGTCCCAGCATGAGTCGCACCCCGAACGCGAGGCATCCCAGCACGACGATCACGAAGAACCCGACGTAGACGATCGCGGGCACCCGGGTCAGGCGCGCGATCTGGTCGGCGTCGGAGTGGGGCGCCTGGCGCCGGAAGCGGGACTGCTGCAGCTCGAAGACCGCCCGCACGCCGCCTAGCAGCATGAACCACGCGAAGGCATACGCGAACGCGCCCTGGATTCGCGGGTCGGTGAACCAGGAGACGGCGAAGATGATCGCACCCGCCGCGACGACGGAGATCACGCCGTAGACGTTGCGGATCATGATGAGCATCAGGATCAGGAGCAGGAGCAGCAACCACAGCAGGATCGTGATCCGGCCGGCGCCGAGGATCCCCGCGGCGGCCAGCCCCAGCAGCGAGGGCGTGACGTAGCCGGCCAGCCCGGTGATCACCATGCCCAGCCCGTTCGGGCGGCCCTTCGACAGCGTCAGCCCGGACGTGTCCGAGTGCAGGCGGATGCCCGACAGCCGGCGCCCGCTCAGCACCGCCGCGAGCGCGTGCCCGCCCTCGTGCGCGATCGTCACGAAGTTGCGCATGACCTTCCACAGCGGCCGGAGCAGCACGGCGAGCAGTGCGGCGGCGGCGGTCGCGATGACCACCACGCGGTCCGGGGACGGCTGGCGGCCGAGAGCGTCGTGCAACACGTCGAACACGAATGCAGAGCCTGCCATCTCGTGTCTTGAATGAACAGCGTGGAGAGCGGGCCGCCCGGCACGAGTTGGCGGACTTCCATATCACGCGCCGCTACCTGTGCGGCTCCCGGACGCTCGAAGATCCCCCGCAGGGGGCGTAGTTCCTGGTACGGCTTGTGACCGCATCTTGCGTTCTGTACCAATACCCCGATGCGTACTCCGCCCGAAGCGCGCTACGACACGGACGGTCACCGGACGAGCGGTGACCTGACCGGATATCGCATCGACGAAGCATATGAGCTGATCGAGCCCATCGGCGGCGGTGGGACCGGCACCGTGTGGCGCGCCCGGGCCCTCGACCGCGACGAGCACGTCGCGGTGAAGCTGCTACGCGAGGACCTGATGGCCGAGCCGAAGGCCGTCGACCGGTTCGTGCAGGAGCGCGCGATCCTGCTGATGCTGCGCCACCCGCACATCGTGGGGGTCCGCGACCTCGTGACCGTCGGCCCGTCGCTCGGCCTGGTCATGGATCTCGTCGAGGGCGGCAGCCTGCGCGATCATCTGCACAGGCAGGGCACCCTACCGCCCGCCGAGGCCGCCACGCTGCTGGCCCAGGTCGCCGAGGCGCTCTCGGCCGCGCACCGCCGCGGCGTCGTGCACCGCGACCTCAAGCCCGACAACATCCTCCTCGACCGCGTCGACGGCGAGCTGCAGTGCCGCCTCACCGACTTCGGCATCGCGCGCGTGCTCGACACCCCGAGCATGACGACGCCGGGCGTCCTCGTCGGCACGGCGAACTACGTCGCCCCCGAGACGGTCTACGGCGGCCGCCCCGGGCCCGCCGCCGACATCTACGCGCTCGGCGTCGTGCTCTTCGAGCTCACCACCGGCCGGCCCGCGTACGCCGGCGGCCCCGCCTCGGCGATCCTGCGCCGCCACGTCGACGAGTCGCCGCGCCGGGTCGATGGCATGCCGGACGCGATCTGGCAGATCGTGCAGGAGTGCATGGACCGGCGCCCGGGCCGCCGCCCCGCGGCGAGGGAGCTGGCCGTGGCCCTGCGCGCGGCCGCCCGCCGCACCCGCGACGAGCCCGCGCTGCCACCCCGGCCGGTGGACGAGGGGCCGGCCAGCCCGCGACCCCCGGTGCCGCGGCCTCGCACGTCGCCGTCGCGCTCCCGGGGGACGATCCTCGGGGCGGTACTGCTCGTCCTGGCGCTGCTGGCCGTCCCCGCCTGGCGCTACGCGCACCGCGAACACGGCGCCGACCCGGCCGGGGACACGCGCGCGACGCCCGCCCCCGCGGCGCCACCACCGTCGCAGCACGCCCGCGCCGGCGCCCAGACGGGCTTCTCCAGCCGCGGTCCCGGCTCGGTGCGCGTGAGCGACAAGAGCGAAGCACCGTCCGTCCAACCCGCCGCCGACGTCGAGCGCTCCGTGGTGTTCGGCCCCTGGATCTGCGGCGACCAGTACACCTGGGGTCTCGGCCAGCTCGTCCTGGCCCAGCCCTGCTACGCCCTGGCGCCCGACGACATCCGGATGATCGGCCACATGCGCAGCATCCCCGGCGTGCAGGCCGACGTGAGCCTGTCCGTCCTCGATGCGGAGACCGGGCGGCTCGCCGACGGCCCGCACACGTGCAACGGCCTCATGTTCACCGATGCCGCCCCCAAGCGCGACTGCGGGCCATTCGAGGCTCGCCTTCCGCACGGCCATCGTTACGTCGTGGTGCAGAAGTGGTCGTACACCGGGCGTGCCCTCCTTCCCGGCGGCCAGGTCCGCGGCCAGGAGTTCGACCGGTAGTTCCAGCAGGCAGGAATTCGGGTCCGTTTCTGTCGTACCCATGTGGTGAGCTGTGGGCATGACGGGTGCCGCCCCATCGGGCTTCGAGGAGTTGCTGGAAGATCACTGTGCAAGCATCAGCGCGCTGACCCGCCACCTGCGCGACGCCATCCTGACCGCCCGCCCCGAGCTGACCGAGCGTGTGTATCGCGGCTGGCACGGCCTGGGCTTCCACCACCCGGAGCGCGGCTACATCGCAGCGGTGTTCCCGCGCGCCGACAGCGTCTCGGTGGGTTTCGAGCACGGTGCCGACCTGCCCGACCCGCACGGCCTGCTGGAGGGCACGGGCAAACGGCTGCGGTATCTGCGCTTCAAGCCGGACGAGAGCGCGCCGACGCCCGAGCATCTGGTCGAATACCTGGACCTGGCGATCGCCTGACCGCCGCGTTGGACTTCCGCGGTGGGCGGGTCGATGGTCATGAGCCGAGGGGCGGGGCCACCGGGAGGTCGTCGGAGCGGAGGGCCCGTCCGTCCTCGGTGACGACCGCGCACTCGTGGCCGGGCAGGGTGGCCAGCCAGTCGATGCCCTTGAGGCCCATGGCGAGGGCAGCGGTGGCGTATGCGTCGGCGGTGCCCAGGTCCGGGCCGACCACGGTCACCGAGCGCAGGTCCTTCGCGGGGGCGCCGGTGAAGGGGTTGAGGACGTGGAGGCCGCGCTCGTAGGTGCCGGAGGTCGCCACCGCCGTGTCCGAGACCTCCAGGACCCACGCCACCGACAGCGCCTCCCAAGGGTGGCGGATGCCGACGCGCCAGCGGGGGCGGCCGCGCGGGGCGCCGCGGACGTAGATGTCGCCGCCGGCGTTGAGGCAGTGGTTGGCGGAGCCCTCGGCGCGCAGGCGGTCGCAGGCGCGCTGGACGGCCCAGCCCTTCACGTAGCCCGACGGGTCGAGGGTGCCGCCCGCGTTGACGTCGAAGTAGCCGCCGGTCTCCGCCCACAGCTCCGCGCACCGGTCGAGCACCTCGCCCACGATCGGCGAACAGTCCTCGCGCCGCAGTTGCCCGCGGGCGAGCCGGCTGATCTCGCTCTCCGGTTTGTACGTGCTGAAGACCCCGTCCACCAGCCGCAACCAGTCGAACACCCCGTCGGCGAGGCTCTCCAGCCGGTCGATCGGCAGATCGTCGTCGAGGTCGAGGCTGACCGCCATGCCCATCACGTGCTCGACCCGCACAAGGCTGTGCACGTCACGCACCCCCGTTCCGGTATCGCTGTGCGTTGTCTCTGTGCGGCATGGGCCAGGTCAGGCCTGGGAGGCACGGTCGATGGCGGACTGGAGGGAGAGCTTGTAGCCGCTGCTGGTGTACGTCGCGCCCGTCACCGTGTCGATGTCGGCGCTCTGGGCGGCCAGGGCCTCGGCGCGCAGCCTCGGCAGGGCGCCCTTGCTGATCTGGACCGAGCGGGAGTGGTCGTTCGGGGAGTCGAGGACCTTGATGTCGGTGATCTTGCCGCCGGAGACGACGATCGAGAGTTCGACGTTGCCGTACTCGACATAGACCGGCTTGCCGTTGAACGTCCCGTCCTTCATCGTCGTGCGGCCCGCGGCGGCGGTCGTCGGCCGGGCCGCGGGCGCGGTCGTCTTGTTGCCCGCCGGCTGGGCCGCGGTCTTGGTCGCGCCCGCGGCCGGTTGGCTCGCGCCCGCCGGGGCCGCGGACGGGCCGGCGTCGGGCGGCAGCGCGTCGACCGGCGCGGGGGAGGCTTCGGGCGTCGGGCTGTTGGCCGACTGCGGCTGCATCGCCCGGTCGCTCTGCGGGCTGCTGAAGCCCGCCTTGGCGCCGACCAGCAGGACGGTGCCGGCCGCCGTGCCCATCAGGGCCATGAGAGCGCGTCGCACGCGGTACCAACTCCTCTTGGCGGATCTTCTAGAGCTCGAACGGGTCCAGATGGATCTGCCGGCGCGGGACGCGCAGCCGGCGCAGCACGTGCAGCGACTGCTCGACCAGGCCGTCGGGGCCGCAGAGGTACACGTCCCGGTCGGCGATGTCGGGGACCAGCTCGCGCATGCCGCCCGGGGTGAACAGCCGCCGCGGCTGGGGGTCGCGCCGGTCGCCGATGACGAACCACAACTGGGCGTGCCGCAGCTCGGACAGCTTCTCCAGCTCGTGGCGCAGGTGCAGGTCGTGCACCTTGTTGGCCCGGTAGATCACGACCGCCTCGGGCGGCAGCTCCTCCAGCAGCGCGCGGATCGGCGCGATGCCGCTGCCCGCCGCGATCAGCAGCGCGCGCTGCTTGACCCGGCGGCTGGCGGTGAAGTCGCCCCACGGCCCCTCGACGAAGATCCGGGTGCCGGGGCGCATCGAGCGCATCCGGTGCGTGTGGTCGCCGACGGCCTTGACGGTCAGCCGCAGCCAGCGGCCGTTGGGCGCGGCGGAGAGCGAGAACGGGTGCGCCTGCCACCACAGGCCGCGGGCCAGGAACCGCCAGCGGAAGAACTGCCCGGCGCGCGCGTCGAGGTCGTCCAGCCGGTTGCCGGTGATGTAGATGGAGACCATGCCCGGCCCCTCGGTCACCACGTCGGCGATCCGCAGCCGGTGCCGCAGGTTGAGCGCGAGCGGCCCGACGACCCGCCCCACCACGACCACGGCGATCGCCACGACGTAGAAGCCGATCCAGACGTTGCGCCCGAGCCCGGGTTTGAACAGCTCCTGCCCGTTGGAGAACTGGTGCGCGAAGCCGAGCAACAGCGCCAGATAGGCGCTCAGATGCATGAAGTACCACAGCTCATACGGCACCGCCTGGCGCAGCGCGCGGACGCTCAGCAGGCCGACGCACACCAGCATGCCGGCCGCGATGAACGCGGTGACCATGTCCTCGTACGTGGTCAGCAGCGTGCGTAGCTCGCTGACGAGCCCGACGTTGTCGGCGTACGAGTAGCCGACGGTGATGAGCGCCGCGTGCGAGAGGATCATGACGAGCACCGCGCCGCCGAGCTCGCGGTGCCACAGCCCCAGGTGCCGGGCGCCGATCCAGCGCTCCAGGATGGCCAGCCGGCTCATCAGCATGACCTGCACCAGCAGCAGATAGCCGGCGATGAGCCCGGTCACCCGCCCCGCGGCCTGCAGCAGCTCCGCGGTCGTGTCGATCGAACCGGTCTTCGTCCCCAGCCACCAGGGCAGCACCGCGAGCGCGAGGCCGCCCCAGAAGAGGGTGCGAATGAGGAACCGTCCGGCGTTGTTGTGCTCGACGGGCCGCGCCGACGGTGCCGTCAGCCGGCTCGCCACGCGCTCTCTCGGGACGGTCATGGTCGTCTCTGCATACGGTAAATGTGGTTCCACCGCCATCGGTGATACCAGTGCCAGCGCTCCGCGGGCCACGGGCTTAATCGGGACTTCAGGTTACGCACAGTTCCGCGCGGTCGAAAGGCGCCTTGCCAGGCCCCTTAACTGCAACGATGCAGTGGTTCTGGCGAATTGTCCCGATCTTGGCGGCCATGGCGCGGCGGTGGCGGCGACGGCCCTCGGCGCCGGGCCGAGCGTCTGAATCCGGCCGAGCTTCTTTAGCTCCGGCTGCATGAACTCACAAATCGGGCGCGGTGCTTCGAAGCCAACGCAACCACCCCTGAGTTGTCCGGGGGCCGCTCAGGGGTGTGGAAAGGGGATGTGGCTCAGGGCAGTTGGCGCAGGAACCGCCCGGCGGCGTCGGTCCGGTCCTGGTAGCCCAGCGCCCGGTAGAACGCGCGCGCGCCCTCCCGCGTCCGCAGGCTCGTCGCCTCGACGCTGGAGCAGCCGCGCATCAGGCCGAACGTCTCCGCCGCCGCGACCAGGCTCGTGCCGATGCCCCGGCCGCGGGCCGACTCGGCCACGGCCAGGGCCACGATGCGTAGCCAAGCCCCGTCGGTCTGGAACGACGGGATGACGTGAGCGGCGATGACGCCCAGCAGGTTGCCCCGCTCGTCCCACACGAACGCGGCGCCGTCAGGGTGCTCGCACCAGCGCTGCAGGCGCTCGGCGATGTTGGTCTCGGACTGCGGATGACCATCGCGCTCCAGCAGTCTCGCCACCTGCTCAGTGTCGTCCTGAGCCAGCCGGCGCACGCCACGGGCGACCTGCATCCGGTAGCTGTGCAGCACATCAGCGGTCATGAGTGCAGCGTAGAACCGGAGGCCGGATCCGTGCGTGCCGGAAAATGGTCACTCACGTTCACGCCGCACCCGGTGCCACTTGACTGTGCGTCCGCACGGCATAAGATTCCACGCCGCAGATGCACGTGCGGAGTCCCGGGCGTCAGATGGCGCAGGAGTCGTCGGTGCACTCGCCGGAGGAGGCGTCCGCCGACCCGGCCGGCGCGCGCAGCACTGTCAACGAGGACTGGCGCAGGGCCTGCTCGAAGACCTCCACCGGCTGCGCCCCCGACACGCCGATGCGCTGGTTGAAGACGAAGAACGGCACACCGCTGATGCCGTACGCCCGGGCCTGCGCGATGTCGGCCTCGACGTCCGCGGCGTAGGAGCCGTCGGCCAGCGCCTGCTTCGCCGCCACCTCGTCCAGACCCGTGGCCCCGGCCAGCGCGGCGAGCGTCGCGTGGTCGCTGACGTCGGCGCCCTCCGTGAAGTACGCCTGCATCAGCCGCTCCTTCAGCTCGGCCTGCCGGCCGTGCGCCTTGGCGAGATGCAGCAGGCGGTGCGCGTCGAGCGTGTTGGTGGTGCGGGCCCGGTCGAAGTCGAACGCGAGCCCCTCCTCCGCGGCGACGCCCGTCACGTGGGCGAACATGCCGCGCACCTGGGCCGGGGACAGTCCCTTGCGGACGGCGATCGACTCGATGAGCGGGCGCGGGTCGCCGACGGGGGTGGAGGGGTCGAGCTGGAAGCTGCGCCACTGGATGGAGACGTCGCCCTCGAAGCCCGCGAGCGCCCGCTCGAGGCGCCGCTTGCCGATGTAGCACCACGGGCAGACGATGTCGGACCAGACCTCGATCTCGATCATGCGCGCTCCTTATCACTTATCTGCGGCGACAGCGTTCTTTCCAGCCGACGGTTGACGGTTCAACAATACCCGGCGGCGTCGTGCGGGGACGATCCATCCCCGCACGACGGGCCGTGCCCGGGCGCTCACCAATCGGAGTTGGTCGCCCCGGTGCCCAGGATCACCTGGTCGAAGGAGTTGCCGTCGCTGTCGTCGGTGTACGCCACGCAGACCTCGCCCCAGTTGGACACGGCCACGCCGATCTGCTCCTGGCGACCCGTGGCCGTCCGGCTCAGCACCTGGGCGGGCAGCCGTCCCGCGCCGGTGCCGTCGGCGTTGAACCCGCGCACCCACACGTCGGGGTCCGCGCCGCCGACCGACCAGCCCACAACGGTGTTCGTCTGGCCGTCGATGCCGATCGCCGGGGACGTGCCGCCGTCGGCGACGAGCACCTCGGCGCCGCGGGCGCGCCGTTGGGGATCGCGGTGTTCCTGAACGCCTGCCCGCCGAAGGCGCGGGCCACCATGCGGGCCGTCCTTGTCGCCGTTGCAGCCGCCCCACTCAAGCGCCGCGGCGTGGGACGCGTCCCGGCGGTGTAAAGAATGGCTGCTATCACAGCCCTTTCTTACACGGCCGGCGGCGGCTACTGGGGAGGTGCGCGTCAATGGCCCCGACCGCCACCACTACCGCTGTCCGACGCGGACTATGTGGGTATGCGCGACCTCGGTGTCGAGTACCAGGCGAGGAATCCGCGGTCACTGGCGTGACGAGCGTCGCCGGATCAGGCGGGCACTGAGATCTCGGAGCGGTTCGTCCGCAGGTCGTGCAGGCACAGGACGAGACACCCGACCCGCGGCCCGTTCGATCAGGGCCTGCGCGCGCGACCGAGTCACCGTCGAGTATTCCCCCGTCCCGGAGGAAAGAGGTGGCACTGCTCGCCAGCTCGCATGCGGCTAGAGACCTTTGGTTCGAGGACTCCGACGTCAGTGGTGGGTTGGGCGGTCGTGATGCGTTCGATGCTGTGGTGGGGTCAGGCGGGCCAGGTCACGCGGCGGGGTCTAGTCCGGCGTGGACGATACGTTGGTCGACTGTGTGGTGGATGGTGCGGAGCGCGACACGAAGTTCGGGTAGGTGGGAACCGCACCACCGGGATGCGGTTGGCCTCGGCGAAGGACCGCATGGCATCACGAAACCAGCCACTGATCTGCTCGTCGTTGACCATCGCCACACGCTCGTCCATGACCGCTCCTGTCGCACAGATGGTGATAGATGTGATTCGACCGGCGTGAGGGTAGGGGGCCAGCCCAGTCGCCCGTCTGCGAGGTCGGAGGCGGAGCCTCCCTGGGTGGCTGGTGTTCAACGATGGTCGCTACCGGCGGGTCATCGGGGTAGGGCTATTTCAGGGAGTTTGCTGGGATTGGCGTTGGGTAGGCACCCCGGCAGGTGGACCTGCTGGGTCCGGTCATCCGGTTCGGCGGCGAGACCCTCTCGGGGAACTCGATCTTCGCCTTCCCGCGCGAACGGCTGCTTACGGTAGCGGGTGCGCTGGCCAGGGGAGACGCGGCGGTGCCCATTACGCTGCGCTACCGACTGTCAACCTTGCACAAGTGATGGTGCGCCCGGTAGGACTCGAACCTACGACCTTGGGATTAGAAGAAGCTCACCGATGCAAGCTCGGACGCCTCCGCCGCAGCTCAGCGTGTCGGAGAACGTCGGCTGACGTAGGCGGCAACCGGTGGCCTTGGCTGTACGACTGGCTGTACAGCCAAGGCCACCGTTCACGCAGAGTTGGACGCTCGACGTGCCCTGGCCCTGGCCTTGTACGTCCACCGCCGCCGTGACAGCCTTTGCCTAGCATTCGTTACGTGAGTGTGACGGTTAGGTGGAGCAGGGAGCGAGAGATCGTCGTTCACGAAGCGGGGCATGCGGCGTTTGCCGTATTGATCTCCAGGCCGTTCTTGTACGCAACCGCGGTTCCGACGCCCCGAATGCGTGAGCTCGGGCTCGAAGGTGCCGTGGCTTTCGCAGGCGGTTGGATGCCACCCGTAGAGCAGATGACCAGCCGTGCCCGTCACCGTGTCGCACAGACCGTTCTTGTAATGCACGCAGGCCGGCGGACACAAGAACTCTGGTATGCGCGGATTGAGGAGCCGCCGGGCAGTCCGGAGTTCAGACTCGTGGCGCAGGCAAGGGCGGATAGGGATATGGCCACTGAACTTGCCACCCAGATGATCGCTGGCCGATCTGACGAGGTTCACGCAAGCGCGCTCAGCGCCCAGGCATACAGGTCCGAGCAGGCGCGGGCGGCGATCTGGGTTGGGTCCCTTGTCGAAGCTACCAACCAGGTCATCGCGTGTGTGGGTGATGTCTACTGGGACGCGGTGGACGTCCTCGCAGATCGGATCGCACGAGATGGAACGGTAGGTTGGCGGCAGGCAGTGTCGCTGCTGCGTCGCTCGCTTGGCACGCACCGGCTTGCGGTGGATCGCGACTTCCTCTCGCAACTGGGCATCGCTGAGTTGGCGCCGACGTCACCGAGAACGGACTAGCCGCCGCGCCGGCCGATGCCGGCGCTTGCGCCGCCAGCAGGCCGAGCGCGAGCGGCCATACCTGGTCGCTGCCCGAAGCGGGGGCCTCTCGACAGGCCTGGTCACCACACGCGAGGGGCAACCACGCGGATCGAGGGCAAGCCGGCGCAGCCGGCGCGGCAGCCGATCGCCCCAGACACCGACGGTGGCCGCCCCGTCGGCGATCGTCCCGCCGCAGGGCCCGGCGCCGCCGCGCAGCGGCGGCCTTGATTCACTACAGCCAGATTCGGCAGTGGGCCAGCGCCAGTTAGCGTCAAATCGGCCCTGTAACTTCCGAGTAGCGGTGGTGAGGTGGGTAGCAGCCGGATGCGAGGTGAGCCAGTCTGTCTCGGTCTCATGGATGCTCGTTCGGTGCGGCTGGCTGCTGTACGTCGCTGCTGTACAGCAGCCAGCCGTGGTATGCGTCTACGCGTTACGAGTCGGGCAGTGACCACTTTGGTTGGCATGGTCCTGGTCCTCACAAACCCACAACTGCTGCTGGCGGTCGTCCTGGTGGTCGGGACGGTAGCGCTGCTGTGGTGGGGTGTGGTCGCCTCCTGCCGTCACGGTAGTACGGGCTCGGGCGACCGCAGCGATTGACCAGCAAGGAACTGGAGCTCGGTCAAGTTGGTCGGCTCGTTGTGGGTATCACGCAGGTTTCGGCGCCAGAGCGCATCAAGCGCAGCCTGATCTTCGGCAGAGAGTTGGCTGGCTCTTTGGCTGATGAAAGCAGGATCGATCTGGCCGAGCGACTGGATCGCCCATTCGTGACTACGGTCGTCAGACAGAGCTGCGGTCAACTCCGCGACAGATTTCGATCGCGCCAATAGCGCGGCCGCGAGTGGGGCTCGGTCCACGTCCCTCAACGCCGCAACGAGGTCTGGAAGATCGGCCCGGGTCGGCGCCCCGAGGCTTGCCTGGGCGTGCCGACGGACCTTTTCACTCTCGTCGAAGGCGAACAACCAGCAGTAGCCAAAGTGATCGTGCCATGCAGCGCCAAGTCCCCAGACGGATGCCGCCCGGATCTCGTCCGAACGATCAATGCCTTTAGCAATCTGAAGAAGGGATTTGGTTGCGGCTTGCAACCCAACGAGTTCAGACAGCAGGAGCACGCGTTCCATCTGCATTGCACTATCGCCGTCGCCGTCATCCAAGTCTGCGAGCCGGCCAACAGCTTGCGGATCGCCAAGTCGTGCAAGAGCGCCGAGCGCTTCGACGCGTAGCCGCGTGTCTCGCTCGTCGTCATCGGCGATAGCGCGAACGGCGTCGACCAGATCCTCGGCCTTCAGGATGCCTGCCGCTTTGACTGCTGCGAAAACTTCGATCTCGTCGTTACTGGCGATGACTTCACCGAGATTCCACGTGGAGCCAGAGCAGTTCAGATTGGTTGCCGGAGCCACGGTCGAACCGAGCACTGTGCCTTCTTCAACCTGATCGCCAACCTGAACCAGCGGCTGATCGCCCGGACGCCCAAGGGTGCTCGCTTTCGCGCCGGGGGACTGGATCGTCACCTTGCCAGCCTGGACGCGGGTCACGACGCCAGCGCGCTTCGCGACCGTAATCGGCCAGTAGACATCCCTTTCGGAGCCGTCTGCAGCGCTCTTCAGCTGGCCTTGTTTTGGCGTTACTCGGTTCATGGATGCTGTCGTAAAGTACAGCGGACTAGCGATTGCCAGCGGTAAGTTATTGCTGTCGACCGTTACGGGCAGGAACGCAAAGACGTCGTCTGGCCGCATGCCGTCGCTCCAGCCGCGACCTGCCTGCTTACTGTCACTGAGCTTGACCTCAAGCTTGGACTTGGCTTTCGCCTCGAACCGACGTCCGCATGAAACACAAAGCAAATCGGCCATTCGGAGCCGCTTGACCTTGGTTGTCCAGATCTTGTTAGCCATGGCATAGCGCTCTAGCTCGATGATGTGGTGGCCACGCCGAGTGAGATCATCAGCGACACGTTTAGCGCCGAGCGCTCCCATCGTGATGAACCGAGCGAACTTGCTGTCCTCTTTGAGCCCCACTATAAGTGGCCAACTGGGTTCGAGCGGCCGATTTTGGGCCAGACCTGGACGCCGTGAAGCGCGATCCACTTGAGCGGAATCTTCGGATTGTTCAGGTGATTGGGCGCACCGCCGACCGGCTGGCCTTGCAATGCAAGCTTCTTCTCCCATTCAGCGAAATAGCGCTCCAACTTCGCGGGTGGGATTTCGTAGATTACCTCTGGGTGCGACTGATCGAACACGGCGACGATCCAGAGGAACGTGGCGCGATAGCGGTCGATATTGGCCTGGGTCAAGGTGTGCTCGGTCGTGATCGAAAGGCTTGTCTTGCGTATGCCCGCAGAGCTGACACGAGCAACCGTCTTCATCTCGTAGCGCCGGCCTTCCGCGTCCTCGGCGTCGTCACCTTCCCGATCGAGCTTGCGCAGGTTGAACAGGCTGAGCATGAGGAGCTCCTTGTACCCACCGTCATCGAAGACGTTGTGGATACCTCGGAGAGTCGCCGCGGCTTGAATCTCGGCGCCTTGGGCGAGTAGGTGCTCGATGTTGCCGGTCGGCTCAAGCACAGGCAGATGCGCCCCGTCGGGCGAGACTCGCTGGCCGAAGTCCGGCGCCGGAATTGGACCCAACCCGACGTCATCGCGGAGATGGCGGAGCGCCTCCTCGTCGAAGAGCGTCCCACCGTGGTCGTCGAAGAGCGTCACGGCGTCTCCTCCGTGAACAGCTCAGACGCCGGAACGCCAAGCGCCGCAGCAATCGCCAAGATGTTGTCCAATCCCACGTTGCGTTGCCCGCGCTCCAAGCTCGACACGTAGGTCCGGTGGACGCCCGCCAACTCGGCCAACTCTTCTTGCGAGAGTTGGCGCGCCTGGCGGAGACTCCGGACACGTTGGCCGAAACTGAGATGCTGGGCACGCAGCTCGTCGTCGTTCCGTTCGGGCATGATGGCGAGGACGTTAGGAGGGCGCAGACTATGGGGCTACAGACTATGAGTAACATTCACCGAGTGCCCGAGGAGCTCAGCGTCGGCCGAGGCGATCCCGCCTACATGGCCCACGCCTACCTGACCAAGGTGCCGGTGCCCGCGATAGAGCCGTTCATCGCTGCCTACTCACCCTCTGGCGGCACCGTCGTTGACCCGTTCGCGGGATCAGGCATGACCGGGGTCGCCGCCGCCATGATGGGCCGCAAGGCTCGCCTCTTCGACATCAGCGTGCTTGGTCAGCACATCGGCCAGAACTTCGTGAACCTGGTGGACCCGGAGCAGTTCACGAAGCATGCCGAAGAGGTCGTCCGCGCAACCCGGGCAGAACTCGGTGACGTCTATGCCGTCGATTGCGCCTTCTGCGGCCGTGACGGCACCCTCGCGAAGACTGTCTGGTCCGTCGTTGTGGAGTGCCCCGGATGCAAGGAGCCGGTGAACTACTACCGCTCGATGGAGGCAGCGGGATGGCGCAAAGCTGACATGGTTTGCGGCAACTGCCATGCCCCCGTTAGTAGTCGCAACCGGCGCATCGGCGAGGAGCCGGTGCTCGACTCCATCAGTTCGCAATGCTCGACCACTCAGCTCGATCAGGCGCCCGCCATTAGCTCGATCAGTATTGACCTGAAGAAGATCGACTACCCGAGGGTCGAAATCACGCCCGATCGCCAGATGTACAAAGCATCAGCTCTTGGCAAGAGCGGCATGACGACGATCGCCTCCTTTTACTCAGATCGCAACCTTGCCGTCCTTGCCACGCTGCACAAGTACATCAAGAACGTCGATGATGTCGCGATCCGCAATAAGCTTCTGTTCGCCTTCACTGCGTGCCTTACCCGCGCATCAAAACGCTACCAGTGGTCTCGGCAGCGACCGCTCAATGCGGCCAACGCCAACTACTACGTTGCGGCTGTCTTCTACGAGTGGAACGTCTATGAGCTCTTCTTTCGCAAGATCACGGCCGTCCTGAAGTCGGATATCTACGTTCGGACAGCTCGTAAGGGTCATGTTGAACGCTCGCAGGTCAGTAATCCCGACGTCACGTACAACATTGGAAGTGCGGACCGTATCGCCCTTGACGACGACAGCGTCGACTACGTCTTCACCGACCCACCCTTCGGTTCCAATCTTTTCTATGCGGACATGGCGCTGTTTCAGGAGGCATGGCTCGACGGCTTCACTGATGTCGACCAGGAAGCCGTCATCGACCGCAGCAAAGAGGGCAAGCGGACGGCGGAACGATACGAAACGTTGCTGACCAGCGCGCTCCGCGAGTGCAACCGCATCCTGCGGCCAGGTGGTCACGTCAGCATGGTGTTCGGGAATTCGTCGGGCAGCGTGTGGGCACTGATCCAACGTTCGATCGCGAATGCTGGACTCATGATCGAGCCGGACAAGCTCGTCGTCCTCAACAAGGGCCAACGCTCGGTCAAGGGGCTGGCGTCAGGCTTCGAGGACGTCGCAACTCTTGATTTGATCATCACCATGCGCGAGGCCGACGGCGAGGTGCCGACGACACTCAAGGCGGTTGACCGGGTGACTGTGGCCGCGACGATTCAGGAACTGGCCAATGTCAGCCCGGCCACGCCAAGCCATCTCTACCTAGAGCTCTTACGGACAGGCATTCGCGAAGGCTGGGAGCTCGACAAGCTCGACCTACGCGACGTCACCACAGCCCTGATTGCGGACGGCTGGGACATCGACTCAAAGACTGGACGGCTTAGCAAAGGTGACGCAGGCGAAGATAACGGGCTTTGGTGAATTTCTTTTCGTCGCGCTGCCCGTGCCCCCTTGCCTCACCACGTTAGAAGCGACAAGGTCAGACCGGCAGCTTCGAAGGCGCTCGTGACCGACGCGACGTCCGGCAGATTTGCCGATGGCGAGGAGTTAACGCGGTTGGTTTGGTTGACACGTACGTGTCATGTAGCGGCTAGCCTCGGTCTTTCGTTAAGTGTTGATCAAATCCGTGAGCGTCCGGTTGATCTTTGTTGGGCGGGTGACTGATGTCCGGGCATGGTGGCGGACCGGCCCGTGGCCGGGTTCCTCCAGGGGTGTTCGGCGGGGCGGGTGTCGGGTTCAGCCGACCGGTTGGGGTATCGCGGTGAGCCGGTCGAACGCGGTGGCGAGGTGGGCGGCCCAGGGCCAGTGTTCGGCGATGCGCAGCCGGGTTCGTCGGGCGGTGCGGGTGATCCGGGCGGCGACGTGCAGGAGCCGGTAGCGCAGCTTCTTGGGTTCGGCGGTGGCGAGGTCACCGTCCAGGAGCAGCATCTGGGTCCGGCGAGCAGGTCGATGGCGGTGAGGGCGAGTTGGAGCCAGGCGGCGTTGATGGTGAAGACGCGGGATGGGAACCGGCCGAAGCCGGTGTCCTTGCCGCATCTGATGTGCTCCTCGACGTGGGCGTGGCCGCGGTGGCCGAAGCGGCAGGGCGCGAATCGCCCCCGTGGCGCCACGGTGCGCCGCGTCAGCGGCGTCTTGAACGACGTACGGAAGGTTCTCACCACATGCAGACACATTGACCTCGTTGAAGCGCCAACATCGTGACAGGATTGGTCAGATCGGGTGAGCGGCGCATCGTCAAGGAGATCCCGTGGTTGCCATTTCTGCCGTTTGCGATCGGTGTGGTGCTCGGCTGAGCCGCTATAACACCGGTCCTCGGTGCAGTGCCTGCGCCCGAGCGTCGGCTGATGAGCGGTCACGCGACTCTGAGCAGCCGTGGTTGTGGGTAAGCGAGCGGCGGTCGGCACCTCCGGATGGTTCCAATGTGGGGACATTGCTGAAGGCGTGGCGGGCGGCTGAGTCAGTTTCTCAGGCGGCCCTCGCTGAGCGGCTGAGCTGGACGCAGTCCTATGTGAGCCAGATTGAGAGTGGTCGAGCGAAGCTACGTTCGATGGATCAGCTCTGGCTTGTGCATCGCGTGCTTGGGATTCCTCGTGAGGAGTTGGGGCTGCTTCCCGATCGGTCGGCGGATGGTGTTCGTGGTCAAGGGTCGGCGTTGGGGCGGATTGCGGCTGACGATGGTCCTGAGGTCGGATCGAGTCAGCGGCGTTGGCGGATGGTACGTCAGTACCTGGATCAGCACCGGCGAGCGTTGAGCGACGCTGCCGCAGACCTCTACACCGACGCGGTTCGCGTGGCCGGTAGTGCGCTGATCTCCGTCCCTCGGTGGCTGCTGGAAGAGCCTCGCCGGTTTGAGGACGTCGCGCTGGCGTGGGTTCCGGAGGTGCCTGCGCCGGTCGTCGTTGGGACGGAACCGGAGTCGAGTGGGACCAGGCCGTTGGGTGCGGGCGGTGAGCAGTACGAGCGGTATTCGCGTGCCATGCGTGACCTGGCTCGCCCTGGCTTGTTCGAGAACCGTCCCGGTTATCGGCTGCTGGATGTGGACTGGTCGCGCGCTGATTCGCAGATGGCGTTCGGGTACACGTCCTACTTCGAGTCCGTGATCGACGTGTCGACCGCGCTCGCGCACGAGTACGCGGCTGCCTCCCTGGCGGCCGGCGGGTCCGTCGACATGGAGGCGCTGCCCTTCCGGACGCTGGTTGGCAACCCGTTCGACCTCGGTTGGCGGGCGCTGCTGCCGTCGATCAACACCCTGACGATCCGGAATGCTCCAGAAGGTGCCTCGTTTCTGCTGCACTATCGCGACCCGGCGGCGGTGGCGACCGCGTCGAGTCAGTACCACGTCATGCCGGCCGGCGTCTTCCAGCCGTCGAGCATCGCGCCCTGGCATCAGGCCAACGACTTCAACCCGTGGCGGTCGTCCATGCGGGAGTTCGCCGAGGAGTTCCTGAACGTCGAGGAGGCGGACGGCAGCGGCTCTTCTCCGTTGGACTACGCGAACACTCAGCCGTACCGGGCGATGGAGGAGGCTCGGCAGGCTGGCCAGTTCACGATGTGGTGCTTTGGCGTCGGCTTGGACCCGCTCACGCTGTGCGGAGAGATCCTGTCTGTGGCGGTCATCGACGCTGACGTCTTCGACCGGATTTTTGCCGGCCTGGTGCTGACCAATCAGGAGGGCAGCGTGGTCACGGCTGATCCGGCCAACCCTGCGACGGGGATTCCGTTCACCGAAGAGCACGTGCGCAAGCTGCTTGATGATGAGCCGCTTGCGGGGCCAGCGGCTGCGTGCCTGTCCCTCGCGTGGCGGCATCGGTCGCTTCTGATGAGATAGGGCCTATGCGGGTACTGGTGACGGGCGCGTCAGGGTATGTCGGTTGGGCCGTCGTGCATGAGTTGCGCGAGCGTGGCCACCAGGTGGTGGCCCTGGTGCACGAGTCGGCGGCGCGATTCCCGGAGGACGTTGAGATCCGGACGGGGAGCTTGCAGTCGGAAGGATCGCTGCGCTCTGCGGTTGAGGGAGTGGACGGTGTGGTCCATCTCGCCGCTCGTAGTACGGTGCGGGATTCCGTGGCGTATCCGACCCGGACGTGGCGGACGAATGTCGCCGGCACGATCGACCTGCTTGATGCGCTTGGCGTGGCGGCGGAGCGGTCCGGCGCTCCGGGCCGGTTGGTGTTCCTCTCGACAGGTTCGGTGTACGGAACTCCGGAGCGGCAGCCGATCAGCGAGTCGGCTCCGTTGTCGCCGCTGAATCCGTACGGCGCGTCGAAGGTTGCCGCGGAGCAGGTCATCGGTTGGCAGGTGGCGACCGGCGCGCTCGGTGCGGTCACGCTGCGGCTGTTCAGCGCGGCGGGTGCGTACGCCGGCCGTGGCGACCAGGACCTGTCGCGGATCATCCCGAAGGCAACGGCGGTGGCGGCCGGTACTGAGCCGAACGTCTCGATCAACGGCGACGGCAGCGCCATTCGCGACTTCGTCCACGTCGCGGATATCGCCGACGCGGTTGCGCTCGCCCTGGACGCCACCGAAGCCGGCGAGCATCGGGCATTCAACGTTGGGGCGGTGCCGGCGAGCGTCGCCGACATCATCGCGGCCACAGAGCGGGTCACCGGTCGGGCGGTGGCGGTTGAGCATCGGCCGGCGTTCGCCGGTGAGGCCAGGGAACTGCGAGCGGACACGACGAAAATTCGTGCCGAGCTGGGTTGGACGCCGAAGCGGGCGACGCTGGACGAACTCGTTGCCGATCAATGGGCGGCGATGCAGCGCTGAGCTGCACTATTACCAACGTTAATTACCGGGTCGCCCTCAATGCCGGTTTGATCGATGTATGACGACACTCGCGGCGTTGTCGGACTGCATTTCGTGCGAGGGACGCGGCTGGAAGCTGGTGAAACACGCTCGCGTGCCGGTGACCGCTGATCAGACGGGGTGCGGCGTGCGACGCCCCTGCCTGGACTGCGCCGGTGCGCAGCGGGTGGATGGTCGACGCCGCTCGACCGACGCGTGATGTGGCGCGGGTGTCGTCAGGCAATGGGGCGCCGGGACGGCTGTCGGGTCAGCGGCTCGCGAGCTGAGCCGCCCGTCTCGGTTCCCATCCAGACGGCGGCGAGGGGCGCGACATGAACCGAGATCAGGACGGCATGGCACCGGACTGCACGGTCCGATTCGACGATCGGAGCGGATGCGGCGTCAACGTGGTACGGAACGAGAACGGCGGTCGCGTGCTGATCGCCGTGACGTTCGTGAGCAGGTTCGGACGGTATGAGGCGCACGATCTGACGGTGGCCCAGGTCGAGCAGCTCCGCGCCGCGCTGGATGCCGTGATCCGGGTTGAGCCGGCGGAAGAGGTCGAGGGACCGCGATACATGGTGGCTCAGGCAAGTCCTCGAATGGACGTAGCGGCGTGACGGTGTTGCAGCCGGGCGACGACGAGTTGCACTACCCGGACCCGGACGGCACGCACCGATGGATGTACCCACATGGCGACGGCACACCGGCGGCTCGGGATGTGTGGTCGACGCGAGTGCGTGAGCACTTGGCGGCACATCTGTCAGCGATCGAGTCGAACCGGGCCAGCCTCAATGATGTTGCGGACGGATCAGCCGTTGGTGGGCCTGGCTCGACAGGCTGAGCATTGAGGTCATAGCCTGAGGGTAAGACAAGTTGTCGTGTTGTAGCTGGGGTGGCGTCGGTGCCGATCGAGAGTGTTCTGCCCAAGTACGCGCTGATCGTGAACACGATCCAGGCGCGCATTGAGGACGGGACCTACCCGCCGGGATCGACGCTGCCCAGCGAAACGGCGCTCATCAAAGAGTTCCATGTGTCCAGGCCAACCGTGGTCCGCTCGTTGGAGATGTTGCGTCAACAGGGCTGGATCGACGCCCACCACGGACGCGGCCGGACTGTGCGATCCCGCAGGCCGCAGGAGAAGCAACGGGCATCGGATGGCCCGTACCCGCTCTTGGATGGCGTCGAACAGACCGACGTGCGGGTGTTGAGCGCCGGGCCGGTGCCGGCACCGCCACGAGCCGCCGCGCTACTCCACATCGACATCGGGGACGTCGTCATCGCCCGTCGACGCCTCGTCGTCGCGGAGGCCATCGGCCCGGTGGAGCTGAGCACGGCCTATGTACCCGAGGCGCTGGCCGCCGGCACGGTGGTCGGCGACCCGGCACCCTTGCGTGAAGGGCTGCTGACCCACCTCGCCCGACGCAAGGACGTCACGTTCGATCACGTGGTCGAGCGAATCTCTGCACGGCTCCCCACCGCCGAAGAGATGGAGCTGCTGCAGATCGGCGAGCGAGACAGCCTGCTCACCTCGGCGCTCGCGGTCTGCGACAGGGCGGGACAGCCCCTGATCGCGCTGGACATCCTGCTCCCCGGAACCCGCCACGAGCTCGAGGACGTCTTCTCGCTCTAGCCGGCCCGACTACGCGCGGCTGATCTCGGCCCTCTCGCCACCATCGCCACTCGGGAAGCGACCTATCCCGACTTGCATCGACATGTGATCTGAACCACATCCGATCAACTCGATAAGTCGAGTTATCCATGGGCTACACTCGATTCACTCGACAAGACGAGTAGTCCAATCTCGATGATCGACGGAGGTCACCCCGTGGTTCCCAACTCGGTGCGGTACCCGGTGCCGTTCCACTACGCCTTCCCCGCCGGGGCGTTGTTCCTCGGCGTGGACAAGCAGGCCGACTTTGACAAGCTCCGCAGTGAGGACAACCAGGCGCGCGATGAGCACGGCGTGCGCATCTGGGTGGTGACGGTGATGGACCAGGACCCTGAGGCGGCGAAGTTCGGCCGGTCGCCGCAGGTGAAGGTGAAGATCGCGGCGCCGCATCAGCCGGTACCGCCGGAGCCGCTTCAGGTGGCCGGGATGTCGATCACGCCGGTCGCGTTCACCAACCTCATGGTCACCCCGTACAACGACAGCTCGCTGTGCAAGGGCGACCGGCAGCCGCACCGCTGCCGCGCCCGGCTCGCCTGGTCCTACCGCGCCTCGGGCATGGTCGCCCCCGGCGAACTCGGCGTCACCGCGGCCTGACCGCGCTTGCGCGGGGCGGGCCTTCCTCCGGGCAAGAGACCTGCCCGCCCCGCCTTCCCAACCCCTCAAGGAGAAGGCTGGAATGCCCAAACTAGTCGACGCTGCCCGCCTCACGTCGCCCGACGGCGCGGTGTGGCGTACCTGCTCCGCCTGCCAGACCCTGACCCCGCTCCCGCCCGCCGTCCAGCGCTGCGACGCCTGCCGCCTCGGCCCGGCCCCGACCATCCCGGGCGGTGAGGCGCGATGAGGACCCACCGCCGTACCGTCGCCGCGCTCGCCGCCACCGGCGTCAACGCCGCCCGGGAGCTGTACCAGACCGTTCCCTCCGACACCGTCCGAGTCGCCGCGCTGGTCGAGATCTCGGCCGCTGCCGCCGCGCTCGCCCGGACCGTCGTCAAGCTGCGCCACCTCGACCCGGACCTCATCGCCCCGCACGTCTCCGACCGCACCGACCTGCGCGCCGTGCTCGGGCGCGGGCAGTGGCTGCCGACGATGGTCCGCCACGTCCCCGCTCCGACCGCCAGCCCGGTCGACCTCGACGCCCTGGTCTCAACCGCCGTCCCGGCGCGTTCAATCCGCCGGCGGATCGCTCGCCGCAAGACCGGCGCGCAGCTGGCCCTCTTCGCGGACGGCGGTGAGCACTGATGCCACTCGTGAACGTGATCCGAGGTGAGCGGATCGAACCCGCGCCGTTCAACGTCCGCACCCCGTACCTCAAGGTCCCGCTCTGGCTCGTCCTGGCGCTGTGGACCTTCCGCGGGCTGTGCCGGTTGGCCGTGGTCTACGTCCGCTTCTGGTACGTCACGCTCCCGCTGACCGCCCTGACCGCGCTCTACCTCCGGTTCGGGTGGTGGGGTCCGGGGCTCGCGCTGGGCGTTCCGGCGGCGGCTGTCGGGCTCTGGGCGGCCCTGGACTGGCGCTCCTGCCAGCGGTGGGCGTGGTGGCCGACGCTCGCTCGGTGGCGGCGCTTCCGGTACCGCCGGATCTGGCAGCCGGCCATGGCGACCGCCGGCCTGTCGGTCACCTTCGACAGCCACACGATCCTGCCCGTCCTCAAGAAGGTCTGCGTCAACGGCGGCACCGACGTCCTGACCGTGCGCATGGTCACCGGCCAGATCCCGGACGACTTCGCCAAGGTCTCCGAACGCCTCACCCACACCTTCGCCGCGCTCAACTGCCGCGTCACACCAGGCACCCGGCCCGACCTGGTGGTGCTCACCATGCGCCGCGGCGACCCGCTGACCACACTGGTCGAGCCGCTGCCCGTCACCCACGTCCCCGACTTCAGCGCCCTGCCGATCGGTCTGCGGGAGGATGGCAGCGTCTTCGAGCTGCGCCTGTACGGCACACAGATCCTCGTCGTCGGCGCCACCGGCGCCGGCAAGGGCTCGGTCGTCTGGTCCATCGTCCGCGCCCTGGCCGGCGGCATCTCAGCCGGCCTCGTCCAGCTCTGGGCGTTCGATCCCAAGGGCGGCATGGAACTCGGCGCCGGGGAGCGGCTGTTCGCCAAGTTCGCCTGCACCGACTTCAAGGCCATGGCCGACCTCCTCGAACTGGCCCTCAAGACCGCGCAGGACCGGGCCGCGCGGCTGCGGGGCCGCACCCGCCAGCACGTCGCCAGCGTCACCGACCCGCTCATCGTGATCGTCATCGACGAACTGGCCGCGCTGACCGCGTACGTCACAGACCGCCAGACCAAGGACCGGATCAAGGCCGCGCTCGGGCTACTGCTCACCCAGGGCCGCGCGGTCGGCGTCCACATCATCGGCTGCCTCCAGGACCCCCGCAAAGAGGTCCTGCCGTTCCGGAACCTGTTCCCGACCCGGATCGGGCTGCGCCTCGCCGAAGAGCCGGAGGTCGACCTGGTCCTCGGCGACGGCATGCGCGACCGCGGCGCCCTCTGCGACCGCATCCCGATGTCCCTACCCGGCGTCGGCTTCGTCGTCCTCGACGGCGACCCCACCCCGGCCCGCGTCCGCTTCTCCTACCTCACCGACGACGACATCACCGACCTCGCCGACACCTACTCCTTCAACGGCGCCCGCGTCGTGGACGGAGAGTGGGCATGACCACGACACAACTCCTGCGGATCCGCTGGGCCGTCCGCGCCACCCTCCTCCTCGGCGTGGCCGCCTCGGTCGCCGCGAACATCCTGCACGCCAACGGCAACCCCATCTCCCAGACCATCGCCGCCTGGCCACCCCTGGCGCTACTGCTCACCGTCGAGCTGGTCTCCCGGGTACCAGTCCACCGGCAAAGCCTCGCAGTCCTGCGCGTGGCGGCCACAGTCGCCATCTCGGGCATCGCGGCCTGGTGGGGTCGGGTCAGGCGCGGTGCCGTCCTTTCGGTACGGTCGTTTCCCTGACCCGCCCGCCCGAACCGGACGTGCACGTCTCCGCGCATCCGGCTCTCCACGAGCACACGCCGATGAGTTACGCGGCGGCCAGTGCTGCCATTCGATGCCATCGGTCCCACGGTGTGGGGATCTTCGCCCCGCGGTAGCGGTAGCGCACGATCGCTATCTGTTGCGGGTCGAACAAGACGATTCCCTCATGCGTCGGTTTCCAGCCAGGCAGGTATCGACGGATCAGATGCTTCCACGCCACCCGCTTGTGGCGTTTCCGCAGCCAGATCAGCACCCGTCGCCACGCGAAGCGCGACAGATAGCTGAACGTGGCTTTGGACACGCCATGGCGGAAGTAGTTGCACCAGCCGCGCAAGATCGCGTTGAGCTTGCGCAGGAGATCGGACAGATGGGTGTGTGCTGTTCTCGCGGTCGTCGCCCGTACCTTGTCCACGATCGAGGCCAACGCCTTCTTCGCCGGATAGGTGTAGACGTACCGCTTGTTCGTTCCTCGTTGCTTGCGGCGCTGGATGCGCCAGCCGAGGAAGTCGAACCCCTCGTCGAGGTGGACAACCTGCGTTTTCGGTCCGGACAGGGCAAGTCCGATCCGGGCCAGTACCTGCGCGACCTGTTCCCGCAATGCCTCGGCGTGCACGCGCTCACCGGCGACCATGACGACGAAATCGTCGGCATAACGCACCAGCCGCCAGTTCGCTTTGCCGTTGCGTCTGCGGGTCTGGCGTCGCGCGTGGCTGCCCATCTCGTGTTGCCAGGTCTCGGCGAAGAAATCGTCGAGTTCCGACAACGCGATGTTGGCCAGCAGCGGCGACAGGATGCCGCCTTGCGGCGTGCCGGCCCTGGATTCCTCGAACCCGACGTGGGCGCGCAGCACCCCCGCGGTGAGGAACGCCTTCACCAGATGCAGGACCCGCCGGTCTGCGACACGGCGACGCACCCGGTCCATCAGGGCCGTGTGGTCGATCCGGTCGAAACACGCCTCGATGTCGGCCTCCAGCACCCAGCCGTAGCCCTTGGTGCCGAAGAACTGAATCTCCGCGACGGCGTCCTGCGCCCGACGGTTCGGGCGGAAGCCATACGAGCACGGGCGGAACCCGGCCTCGAAGATAGGCTCCAGGACCAGTTTCAGGGCGGCCTGGACCACCCTGTCCCGGACGGTCGGGATGCCCAGACGCCGCAGCTTGCCGTTCGTCTTCGGGATCATCCGTTCCCGCACGGGCACGGGAGTGAACGCACCGGCTTTCACCGCGGCGCGTATCTCGGCCAGAAACGGTTCCTGACCGCGCACCGCCTGGATGTAGTGGACGGTCAGCCCGTCTACCCCGGCGGTCCGTGCTCCTTTGTTCGTGCGCACCCGTTCCCACGCGACCATCAGGAACGCGGGATCGGTGACGAGATTGAACAGATCATCGAACCGGCGGGCACCATCAGCGCTCGCCCATCGGTGCAGCTTCGCCTGGATCTCCAGTACCCGCCGTTCCGCCTGGCCATATGTTTCCGGCCACACGGTCGACGGCGCGCCGATATTCACCGGCGGCCTCCTGTCATTCCAGTCTCTCGGCTGCGTACTCGCTGTCGCCCTTCGCCCTGTGACCGGCTTTCCCGGCCTCCGACTACTACGGCGACTCCGCCCCCACCCGAAACCGTTGGCAGACGGTGTGCCTGCCCCGCTCCGACCTGGCCGGTCGGGTACTGGGGCGGTTGCGGGCAGGTTCCCACGTTCACCACACGATCGATCGTCGGGTTAGGTGCCCAGTTCTGCCCCTGCGGCCTCGCCACGGCTACGCCGCAGACCTTCACCGTGGCCTCCCGACCGGCCGAAACCTTGCCGACCCGGGAGTTGCCCCCAGCCTCACCAACCGGGGCACACGCGCCGCTACCCAGCCCATATCCGCCAGATTTGAGCTGGTGCCGAGTCTTGAGAGGCTTTACACACTGGTTCCTCACGTACACCTTCCCGTCTCGCTTGCCGGGCCCAGGCCGTCTGGCAGTGCCAGCCAGTCCCGGCGTTGTCAGGGCTGCTTCCCACCCACACCCGGCACCTCCCGGGGCAGGCTGCCCTCAGCTTCACCGTCCTGCTGCGACAGAACGGCGGTGGCGGTCTCACACCTCCACTCGATCCTGCGGCGCCTCGTGGCGCACGGTGTCGTACTGGCACATGGCCGGCGTCGCGGCCCGCTACGGCGAGACCGGCGCCAGCCCCTACCTGCTGCCGTTCTCCGTCGATGGCCTGATCGTGGTCGCCTCGATCTGCCTGGTCGAACTCGGCGGACGCATCCGCGCCGACGGCAACGTCGCGTCGACTCCGGTCGAACCACCGCCGGCTGAGCCGGCACCGCAACCGGTGAGGGTGCCGACACTGCCGCCAGCCACGCTCGTCCGGCCGACCGTCAACGGGGCCGCCCGATGACCAACGCGCCAACGCTGCCCGGCCTGGAACCGGCCCCACCGGCCGACAAGCCGCGGCCGGGCAGCCGCCTCGCCCGGCTCCTCACCCCGAGCGCCGTCGACGCGCTCAAGACCATGGCTGAAGACCACGGCGTATGCACCCGTCCGGTCCTGCTGCGCCGCACCGACCTCGCCACCGGACAGACCGAGGTCATCGACCTGCCCTGCGGTGCCACCCGCGAAGACAAGTGCAAGCCCTGCGCAAAGCGGGCGCGTCGACTGCGCCAGCAGCAGTGCCGGGAGGGCTGGCACCGCACCGATGAGCCGCTGCCCGACCCGCACGACCCCACCGACGAGCAATGGGCGCTGATCCGGCTCCGCGCGCACTTCGTCTTCGACCGCAACCGCGCCGAACAACTCGCGGAGTGGGACCAGGTCGCCGAGCTCGACGCCGCGATCGGCGAAGTCGACCAGGCCATCACCGAATCGGGCATGCGTGGCCAACTCACCCCGGTCGGCAACCCTGACTCGGACAGCGACCAGGCCGACGAGCAACCGGCGAAGCGGCGCGTACGGTCGACCCGGCGCCGGCAGGACGCTCCGGACCTGCCCCGGCTCAAGGTTGCCCCGACCACGGTCGGCCGGACCTTCGACGGCCGCGACGGGCGCGTGTTCCAGCCCTCGACCTTCCTGACGCTCACCCTCGACAGCTACGGCCGGGTGCGAGAGGACGGCACACCGGTCAACCCGGCGACCTACGACTACCGCCGCGCCGCCTGGGATGCCGTCCACTTCCCGGCCCTGCTCGACCGGTTCTGGCAGAACCTCCGCCGCGCCTGCGGACGCAACATTCAGTACTTCGGCGCGGTCGAACCGCAGCGCCGTCTGGCGCCGCATGCCCACTTCGCTATGCGCGGCACGGTCTCGCGCGAACTCCTCCGCAAGGTCGCGGCGGCCACCTACCACCAGGTCTGGTGGCCACCGGTCGACGCCATCCGCTACCCGGACCACAATGCGCCGATCTGGGAGCCGGAGACCAAGCAGTACCTCGACCCGCAGACGCGCGAGCCGCTGTCGACGTGGGATGAGGCGCTGGACCAGGTCGACGCCGACCCCGACACCGAACCGCTCCACGTCGCCCGGTTCGGCCCGCAGCTCCATGCAGAGGGCGTCCTCGGCGGCACGCCACAGGCGGACAAGCTCATCGGCTACCTCACCAAGTACCTGACCAAGTCCGTCGACACCTGCCACAAGCTGACCACCGACCGGCAGACCGCCCACCTCGAGCGCTTCTGGGCCGAACTGCGGTACACCCCCTGCTCACCTCGCTGCGCCAACTGGCTGCGCTACGGCGTCCAGCCGAAGAACGCCCGGCCGAACCAGTCCGCCGGCCGCTGCAAGGCGAAGGTCCACCAGCGGACCACCCTCGGCATGGGCGGCCGGCGCGTGCTCGTCTCCCGCCAGTGGTCCGGCAAGACCCTCGCTGACCACAAGTACGACAACCGCGCCTGGGTCAAGGCGCTGCTCGGCATCACCGAACCGCACGACCAGGTCCCGACCGTCGATAGCCGACCGGGACAGCCGGCGCCGTTCGCGTGGGAGATGGCCCGCAACGACGACCCGGACGTACCGCCGCTGCAACACCGGCTCCTGAGAGCCATCTCGGCGCGCATTCAGCAACGCGCGCAACTCAGCGCGGCGAAGGAGCAACGACGAACCACCAGCAACGAGTCAACGGGGAAGGAAGCGGCTTGATCATCCGCAAGAGTGTGCGGCCCGCCGAAGCGGCACGACTGCTCGGCGTCTCCCGCGACACGGTGTACGTCCTGATGCGCAGCGGTCGGCTGCGGTCGGTGAAGCTCGATCGCGCCCGGCTGATCCCGCTCGCCGCGATCGAGGAACTCCTTTCGGCAAGTGGAGAGGAAGCCGCATGACCGAGAAGCGACGGCGCTCGCAGGGCGAAGGGTCGATCTTCAAGTATCGCGACGGGTATGCGGCGATCCTCGACCTCGGCTGGGTGCAGGGGAAGCGCACGCGCAAGTGGGTGTACGGCAAGACCGAGCGCCAGGTCGCGGGCAAGCTCAACGACCTGCGGCGGCGGCACGAGCGCGGGGAGAACCTGGCGGCCGGGCCAAAGGCGTTCGGTGACTGGCTGGACGAGTGGATGCAGCTCAAGGAGCACGACGGCACCCGGCCGACGACACTCCACGGGTACCGGAAGATCATCGAGAATCACGTCCGGCCGGCCCTCGGCAAGGTCAAGCTCGACAAGTTGACTCCGACGCTGATCCGCCGGCTGCTCGCCGACAAGACAGAGGCCGGTCTTTCGGCAACCTCGGTGCGGCACGTGCACGGACTGATCCGCAACGCCCTCGGCGACGCCGAGCGGGAGGAGTTGGTGCACCGGAACGTGGCGAAGATCGTCCGGCCACCCTCGATGCACCAGGTCGAGCGCCGGGCGCTGACCGTGGAAGAGGCGAAACGCCTGCTGGCTGTGCTGAAGGGCCATCGGCTCGAAGCGCTGTACGTCTGCGCGCTGACCGTCGGCCTACGCCGCGGGGAGCTGCTCGGGCTGCGCTGGGCGGATGTCGACTTCGACGCCGGCACGCTGACCGTTCGGCAAACGCTGCTGCGGACGAACGGCCGGCTGGAGTTCTCGGCACCGAAGACCGGCCGGTCGCGACGTACCGTGCCGGTGCCGTCACCCACGCTGAAGCTGCTCAAGAAGCACCGCAAGGCGCAGAAGGCGGCACGGAAGGCGGCGGGGGAGGGGTGGCAGGATCACGATTTGGTCTTCCCGGCCCGCCTCGGGACGCCGATGGAGCCGGACAACCTCGACCGGTCCTGGCACCAGCTGCGGGCGGCGGGCGGCCTCGACTGGCTCCGGCTGCACGACCTGCGCCACGCCTGCGCGACGTTCCTCCTGGTGTCCGGCGCCTCGCCTCGGACGGTGATGAAGGTCCTCGGGCACAGCCAGATCGGGTTGACCATGAACACGTACGCGCATGTCCTGCCCGAGATCGAGCGGACGGCCGTGGATGACGCCGCCCAGCGCCTATTCGGTGCTTAGGCTGTACGGCTGGCTGTACGGCCGCCTGAGCAGTGCTGAAAGTGGTGCGCCCGGTAGGACTCGAACCTACGACCTTGGGATTAGAAGTCCCCTGCTCTATCCACTGAGCTACGAGCGCATGTCGTCGCACAGGCTACCGCCATCCCGGGCCGGATTGGTTGCGGGGAGCCGGATTGCCGTGGCTCAAGGACAGCACGTCGCGCGGTCGGTGGGCAACCGGGTTGGCGGCGGGCGGCCGGCGGACGGGGAAAATCCGCGCGGCCGGCCCGCCGCCGGTCCTCAGACGCCCGCGGGTATGCGGCTGCGCGGCCTCCTCCGGCTGCGCGGCGCGGTGCCGGTCCCGGTCACGACGCCGGCCTCCTCCGCGGTGTCCGAGGAGTCCCCGGTCTCCTCCTCGACCTCCTCGATCTCGTCCTCGGTTGACTCGTCCGAGTCGTCGGACTCACCGGCGGCCAGTGCCTCCAGCTCGGCGGCGAGGTCCTCGTCCGAGCGCTCGAAGGGGGCCGCGGCCTCGTCCGAGTCCAGGGAGGCCAGGACCTCCTCGGCGAACGGGTCGTGCTCCTCGACGATCGTCACGAACCCGCCGAGCTCCTCGTCGTACGCCCGGCGCCGCGGCAGGCCGTTGATCTCGTCCGCCGGGCCGGTCGGGGCCCCGCCGATGCGGGCTTCGGCGAGCTGGTCGTCGATGGCGGTGGTCAGCGTGTGCGCCTTGATCCGGGCAAACTTCGCCCGGCCCCGGGACAGGTCGTGGCCGACCGAGTGCGCGTCCAGCTCGTAACTGACCCGCCGCACATGGTCCTCGGTTTCCCAGTCCCGGCTGTACAGCCGCCCGGTGACGATCACCGGATCGCCGACCTGCACGCTGCGGGCGACGTTTTCGGCCAGCTGGCGCCAGCAGTTCACCCGCACCCGCAGGCTGTCGCCGTCGATCCACCGCCCGTCGGCGCGGTCGAACCGACGCGAGGTGGAGGCCACCTTGAAGTGCGTCACGAGCGACTGGCTGTCCACGAGCCGCCGGCAGTCCGGCGCGTTCAGAACGTTGCCAACGATGGTGACCATGGTCTCAAACACGGTCTTTCTCCCTCCGCTGTTGGGCTTTGTCGGATGCAGCTTGCGCGAAACCGGGGCCGTCCCGCCGGGCGAGAGGGCCGAACCTGTGGATAACCGACCGCTTGTGGACGGGGTCGCGCCGCGGCCGGTGATCTGTTATGAACCCCTGCCCCACCTGCGGCGACGCGAGACCGCTCGAACGGGAGATCCGGGCCGCGGTACCGAAAAATTCCGAGCTACCGCGATGTCCGCCGTCGTCCGGACCGTAACTCCCGTGGCCTCACCGCCCGCGTGTAGTCGCGCTCCGCCTGACGGCCGGGCGCCCGCCGACCGGAAGGCTGGACGGCTGACCGGAGCGGGTGATCGGAACCGCGGTGGATTGTGCCGATCGGTGGCGTCGCCCGTTTGGCGGTGGTGGCTGCGGCGCGGGACGCGCGTGCGAGACCCGTTCGCGTAGCTGCTCGCCGCGAGCGGGTCTCCGACCCCAACCTCGCCTACCGCACGGGCGCGGACCCGTTCGCACGGTTGCTGGGGGCGCTGGAGTGGGTCTCGAGCCCGGCAGCCAGAAACGCTGACCGCCTGCGCCAACGTCGCCCACTGGACCCGAGCGGCCTGACGCGTCCGCCGCTGCTGATCTCACCGAAGCCGTTGCGGCTGTCCACAGTGGACGCAATGCTCGGCGCCCGCCTCAACCTTCGAGCGCGACGCCTTGCCGCCGAGCCGAGGCCGCCTTCACCGCCGGTCTCCCCAGCCCGGTTCGCGCGGGGTGTCACCGGTCTTGGCGTCGCTCGCGTCGAGGTGGGCCACGTAGGGTTGGCTTCATGGACGAGCGGCGCCTCGAGGACACCCGTAACGCGATCGGCGTGCTGACGCTGCTGTTTCAGGCGCCGCAGGACGCGCAGACGCGCAGCGGATATCTGCAGCAGATCATCGGCGACGAGGACACTGTCGCCGATGTCGGGCGCGCGTTCACCGGCATGACCAACCTGGCCGCTCTCATCCTGCTCGACCACGTACGCGCCACCGGCGAGCCGGCCGCCGACGTGCTGCGCCGCATCGCCGCCGAGCTCGTCGCCTAGTCGAACGCGACCCCGCCGGCCGGCACACGGACGCCATTCCACGGCCACCCCCGCCGGCACCAGCGGTGCCTGCCGACGCCACCGCTGCTCCGCCGATCCCGCCCTCGCCGGCGACCTCAGCGAGCGGCCTGTGGTGCCCGCGCCTGATTGGTCACGAACGGTTCCCAGACCCCTCGCCGCCGAACGAGCAGTTTCCGCGACAGCAGATGCCGATCCCCGGCGAAGAACACTCGATCCACGGCCCGCCGAACCTTGTCCAGCCCCGGCGGCGAGTGCGACCCGGTGACGATGACAACGTCCCGCGCGGGCACCCCGACGACGAGCTCTCCCGGCACGGAGCGTTCGAGGCTCGCCCATAGACCTTCCGCAAGCAATAGGCTGGAGGCAATACCTTCGAAATTGAGCATGAGTGCCGGCGGCTGGCCATGTACGCCAACGGCACCAAGTCGCGCATCGAGGTTATGTGCGGCCTGTCGACGCAGCATGCGGCGGGGAAGCTCCATGCGTTGCAGGTCGGCCCACGTCACAAGCCGCTGACCGAACGGCGGGCCGTAGCTGTAGCCGACCCCCAGCCCGCCCATGAACTCATCGAGCACAGGCGAATGCACATCGTCGCGATGAACGTCACGAAGTGATGCGAGAACGGGGAGGAGCGCGATCTGCACGACTGAAAAACTAAGACTGTGACGGATGCGAGACAAGCACTTGTTTTTGCGCCATCCGCTTGCTATGTACGGCCTCCGTCTGCGCTCTTCTGCGCCTCTTGCCCCTATCTTCACCTCCTCGGCTCTCCGGCTGATGGTTCGGCTGGAACGCGGCCGTCGGGCCGGTCCGTGGCGGCCGGGCGGCGTAGTCAGGGTTTTCGCCGGCGGCGGTGTGCGAAGCCCAGGCGCGCGGCCACGGCCAAGGCGACTGCCGCCGTGCCCACCGCGACGGTGAGGGTGGCGGCTCGGCGCACGTCGGCCGGGGTCGGGGGTGATCCGTCGCCGAGGTGCGGGCGCTCCTCGACCCGCGAGCCGTAGACGTTACGGCCCCCGAGCCGCACGCCCAGTGCGCCGGCCGCGGCGGACTCACACTGGCCCGAGTTGGGGCTCGGGTGGTGGGAGCCGTCGCGGAGCCAGACGCGCAGGGCTCGGGACGGGCTGCCACCGACCAGCGGGGCCGTCGCGACCGTGAGCGCCGCCGTGAGGCGGGACGGGGCGAGGTTCGCCACGTCGTCGAGGCGGGCGCTGGCGGTGCCGAATCGCGCGTACCGCTGCGATTTGTGCCCCACCATCGCGTCTAGCGTGTTGATGGCGCGGTATCCCACGATGCCGGGCACGCCGGCCACCGCACCCCAGAACAGTGGTGCGACCACCGCGTCGGAGGTGTTCTCGGCCAGCGACTCCACGCTCGCGCGAGCCAGCTCCGGGACGTCCAGCGCGGCGGGATCGCGGCCACACAGGTTCGGTAGCTGTTCGCGGGCAGCCGGCAGGTCGTCCGCGGTGAGTCGGTCGGCCATGACCCGGCCTTCGCGTGCCAGGCTGCTGCCGCCGAGCGCGGACCAGGTCGCCGCGGCCATCAATGCTGCACGGGCTAGGGGCCGATGCCGGGTGAGTCGTGCGCCGACGGCCGCGGCCGCGACCGGCACGCCCACGGCGACGGCGGCGAATCGGGCCCCGGCCCAGCGGTCGTCGGCGTAGAGCCGCTCCTCGAGCGCGCCGGCGAACCGGCCGAAGCCGGCGACCGGATGCCATCGGCGCGGGTCACCGAAGACCGCGTCGAGCACCGCGCCCAGCACGATTCCGACGGCATCCGCTCGCGAGCCAGCCAAATGTTTCATGGCTGCGAACGTACCGGTGCACCCTGACAGTTTTGGCGACCGGTCGCCGGGAGATCGCGGTTCGTGTTCACTCAATCACCAAGGGTTGTCGGGTTAAATTCCTGTCGTACCGCCGAGTCAGAATGGGCGGCGTGGAAGGCAAGGGTGGTCTGCTCGTCGCGGGAACCACGTCGGACGCGGGCAAGAGTCTGCTGACGGCGGGGATCTGCCGGTGGCTGCATCGGCAGGGTGTGAACGTCGCGCCGTTCAAGGCGCAGAACATGTCCAACAACTCGGCCGTGGCGATCGAGCCCGACGGCACCGGCGGCGAGATCGGGCGCGCGCAGGCGCTCCAAGCGGTCGCCTGTGGCCTGGCGCCCAGCGTGCGGTTCAACCCGGTGCTGCTCAAGCCCGGCTCCGACCGGCGCAGCCAGGTCATCGTGCTGGGGCAGGCCGTAGGGCACATCGGCGCCGCGAACTACGCCGAGATCAAGGACCGGCTGCGGTCCACGGTGCTCGAGACGCTCGACGACCTGCGGCAACGTCACGACGTAGTGATCTGCGAGGGCGCGGGTAGCCCGGCGGAGATCAACCTGCGGGCCATGGACCTGGCCAACATGGGGCTCGCCCGGGCCGCTGACCTGCCCGCCATCGTGGTTGGCGACATCGATCGAGGCGGGGTCTTCGCGGCGCTGTTCGGCACGGTCGCGCTGCTCGACGCCGAGGATCAGGCCCTGATCGCGGGGTTTGTCATCAACAAGTTCCGGGGCGACGCCGGGCTGCTGCGGCCCGGGGTGGAGTCGCTGACGCGGCTCACCGGGCGGCCGACGCTCGGGGTGCTGCCGTGGTCCCACGACCTGTGGCTGGATGCGGAGGACTCGCTCGCCTACGACGGGCGGGTGCTCGGCCGGCCCGCACCGGCTCGCGGAACCCAGTGGCTGCGCGTCGCCGTGATCCGGTTACCGCGCCTGTCCAATGCGACGGACGCGGAGGCGCTGGCGTGCGAGCCCGGCGTACAGGTGCGGTTGACGGTCGAGCCGGCGGACCTGGCCGACGTCGACCTCGTGGTGGTGCCCGGTAGCAAGTCCACTGTGGACGATCTCACCTGGCTGCGTGAGCGGGGCCTGGCGGACGCGATCGTCCGGCATGCCAAGTCCGGGCGGCCGGTGCTCGGCATCTGCGGCGGGTTCCAGATGCTCGCCGAGCGCATCGACGACGAGGTGGAGAGCGGGCGTGGCACCGTCGCGGGGCTGGGCCTGCTCCCGGTCGACATCGCGTTCGCGCAGCGCAAGACCCTGGCCCTGCCGACGGGGACGGCATTCGACGGGATACCTGTCCGGGGGTACGAGATCCATCACGGCCAGGTGAGCCGAGGCGCGGAACGGCCGCTCATCAGGCTGCCGGACGGCACCGGGGAGGGAGCGGTCGCGGGCAACGTGTTCGGGACGCACTGGCACGGCGCGTTCGAGTCCGACCGCTTCCGCCGCGCGTTTCTGACCGAGGTGGCGCGGCTGGCCGCTCGGCACGGGTTCGAGGTCGCGCCGGACGTGTCGTTCGCGGCGCTGCGGGAGCGAACAGTAGACGTGCTGGGCGACCTGGTCGAGGAGCATCTCGACACCGACGCGCTGTGGCGGCTGATCGAGGGCGGCGCGCCGAAGGGCCTGCCGACCATCACGGTGGGGACGCGATGAGGGCAGTCGGCCAGATCGGCGCGTGGCGGCGTGGTGCCGTCCGGACCGAGGCGGGCAGGTCGGTGCTGGGCGGTCGCCTGCGGAGGGTTCCGCGATGCGCTCGGCGGACCGGCACAGGTGGGACAAATCAGGCTGGGCACCCTGCGGGTGCGGGGGGAGAGCGAGGATCGGTGAAGGGGACATATCGCGAGCTTGCCGAGGTGGTTCTCGCGCGGCCGGCCCGGGTCGGGGCGGTTCGGCTGGTCGCGGTCGACGGGCGGGCGGGCTCCGGCAAGACCACGTTCGCCGGGCGGCTCGCGGGGGAGCTGCGGAAGAGCAGGCGAGTGACGGTGCTGCACACCGACGACTTCCTCGACGGGTGGTCGAAGATGCTGATCTGGTATCCCCGGCTGCGTGAATGGGTCGTCGAGCCGTTTCGCAGGGGCGAGGCGGGAGCCTACCGGCGGTACGACTGGGGGCTGGGGCGGCTTGTCGACGAATGGACGCCCATCGAGCCACCGGACGTGCTCGTGGTCGAGGGGGTGGGGAGCGCCTCGGCGGCGATGCGGCCCGACCTGACGCTCAGCGTGCTCGTCGACGCGCCGCGGGAGCTGCGGCTGCGGCGGGGCATCGAGCGTGACGGCGAGGCGCTGCGGCCGGAATGGGAGCGGTGGATGCTGGGCGAGGACGCGCACTTCGCCGATGACGCGACGCCGGCGGCCGTCGACGTGCTGGCGGATGGGGCTCCGGAAGCAGCACATGATCCGGAAATTGAGTACATCATCGGAACGACCGGGTGGACGACCGGCGCAACACTGGAGGACGATCCAGAGAGCAGGCTGGACGGGGAGGAGCAGAGCGGATGAGCACCGACGAGGCGCAGAGCGGGAATCCTCCGGCCCGGCGGAGGGTAGTGCTGACCGGGATCAGCTCGCGAGCCTGGGAGCATCCCGCCGATCGAGGGGCCCTGGTAGCGCTGCGGGAGCTGCGCGGGTTCGACGACGTGCTCAAGTCGCTCCACGCGCTGTGGAACGAGCGGGCGTGGCGGCTGCAGTTCCTGGGCAATGCGATTCGCGTCGATCACCGGCAGTATCCGCGGGTCCACCGGCTGCTGGCCGAGGCTGCGGCCTCGCTCGACGTGGCCGAGCTGCCCGAACTGTTCGTCCAGCAGGACCGGTCGATCAACGGAATGTGCATCGGCATGTCGAAGCCGTTCATCGTGGTGAACTCGGGAGCCGTCGAGCTGCTCGACGACGAGGAGCTGCGCTGCATGCTGGGGCACGAGCTCGGGCACCTGATCAGCGGGCATGCGGTGTATCGGACGATGGTCATGATCCTCACCGACTGGGCCGTGCGGCTGGCCTGGCTGCCGGTCGGGTCGATGGTGCTGAGGGCCATCGTCGCGGCGCTCATGGAGTGGTGGCGCAAGGCGGAGCTCTCCGCGGACCGTGCCGGGCTGCTGGCGTGTCAGGATCCGGCGGCGTCGCTGCGGCTGGCGATGAAGCTCGCCGGCGGCGGCGATCTGTCCGAGGTCGACACCACGGCGTTCCTGGAGCAGGCGGCCGAGTTCGACCGGGCCGGCGACCTGCGCGACAGCCTGATCAAGATTCGCATGGTGACGGCGCGCTCGCACCCGATGCCCGTCGCGCGGGCGGCCGAGGTGCGCGCCTGGATCGACAGCGGCGAGTATCAGCGCATTCTGTCCGGTGACTACCCGCGCCGCGACGACGACGGCAACGCTTCGGTGAGCGAGGAGATCAAGGCCGCCGCGGAGTCGTACCGTCAGGCGTTCAGCCGCTCGCAGGATCCGCTCGTGGCTCTGCTGCGCAAGCTCGGTGACGGCGCCGCGGACGTCGGCGGCTGGGTCGGCGCCGGCGCGGGCCGAATGCGCGGCTGGATGCGCGGCAACGGAACGGACAGCGGCCAGCCTGCGGGCTAGACAGGAGCCAGACGCCGGAGTCGACGAGCAGATAGGCGCAGCGGAGCCCACGGGCGGAACGGGCAGCCGCGGCGGAACCGTGGCGGCGGCCGGAGGTGGGCGCTGGGCGGAAAGCGGCGTAGCCGGGGAAGCGGGCGGCGTCGGTGTAGGCGGGTGCTGCCGGGAGTAAGCGGGTGCTGGCGTGGCGGCAGCTCACTGGTCGACCGCCGCTGCGGAAGCGTCAGCGCGTGCCGCGCAGCGCCGCATGGCCGGGCGTGGCTGCGGGGCCGGCGGCCAGGGGGTGGCCGGACAGTGGCCAGGACGGCAGCGGTCAGGGCCGTGGCGTGACTGTGTAGCAGGACGGTGGCGTCTCCGCGGGCACGGGGCGGCCAGCGCCGGGGTCGAGGCGCGGCTCCCGCCGGGGCGCGGCGCCAGAGTCGGGGCGCGGCTCCCGCCAGGCCGCGCCCAGCACCATGCGCCCTGGCCCAGTCGATGACGGCGTCAACGTGCCCCGCGACATCGACCGGTGGGCGTTTCGTGCTGGCCGAGGAGTTGTCGCGCGGCCACGCACTGCGGGCCGGTTGACTGTCTGGGTGTTGGGAGTGGCCGCGCGACGGGGCCGCCGGGGTCCAGATGCCACTCTGGTGGGAAATGGGGCAGGCGGCACGGTTGGGAGGCGTGCGCAGTAAGTTCTGCGTATGACAGTGCGAACCGAGGAAGAACTCCGTGCCGCGATCCGGCGGGAGATGCCAGGTGTACGCGCCGATCTGGAGCGCCTTGTCCGGATTCCTGGCATCGCGTTCGCCGGGTTCGATCATGGTCACGTGGAGCGGTCGGCTGAGGCGGTTGCGGAGCTGCTGCGCGGGGCCGGGGTGCCCGATGTGCGGATTGTGCGCAAGGGTGGGCAGCCCGCCGTCATCGGGCGCCGGCCCGCGCCTCCCGGTGCGCCAACGGTATTGCTCTACGCGCACCACGACGTTCAGCCGGTCGGGGATCTCGCGCAGTGGTCCAGCGACCCGTTCGAGGCCGTCGAGCGGGACGGGCGGCTGTATGGCCGGGGCGTCGCCGACGACAAGGCCGGCGTCATGGCGCACATCGCGGCGCTGCGCGCGTTCGGGGAGGACCTGCCCGTCGGGGTGGTCGTGTTCATCGAGGGCGAGGAGGAGTACGGCTCGGAGTCGCTCGAAGACCTGCTCCGTGAGTACCGCGACGACATCGCCGCCGACGTCATCGTCATCGCCGACTCCGGCAACTGGGACATCGGGCAGCCGGCGCTGACCACAGGGCTCCGCGGGATCGTCAACGGCTTCGTCGAGGTACGGACGCTGGAAAAGGCCGTCCACAGCGGCATGTTCGGCGGGGCCGTGCCCGACGCGCTGGTCGCACTGTCTCGGCTCATCGCCGGCCTGCACGACGAAAACGGTGATGTCGCCGTCGAGGGGCTGCTGCGCACGCCCTCGGCGCCGCTGGACTACCCCGAGGAGCGCTTCCGCGAGGAGGCCGGCATGCTCGAGGGGGTTCGATTCATCGGCACCGGGCGCCTCGTCGAACGCCTCTGGACCAGCCCGGCGATCTCGATCCTGGGCATCGACGCGCCGCCCACGTCGAGCGCGCCCAATGCGCTCGTGCCCGTGGCCAAGGCCAAGTTCAGCGTGCGGATCGCACCGGGGGACTCGGCCCAGCGGGTGTACGACAGCGTCGCGGAACACCTGCGCAAGCACGCGCCCTGGGGCGCCCGGGTAACCGTCGAGCTCGAGCAGCTCGGCGAGCCGTGCGTGATCGACGCGACCGGGCCGGCGTACGACGCCGCGCGCGAGGCGTTCACGGAGGCCTGGGACGGGGCGCAGCCGGTCGACATGGGAGTTGGGGGGTCGATCCCCTTCATCGCGACCTTCCAGGAGATGTTCCCGAAGGCCGCGATCCTCGTCACCGGCGTCGAGGACCCGGAGACGGGCGCGCACGGGCCGAACGAGAGCCTGCACCTGGCCGAGTTCGAGCGCGTCTGCATCGCCGAGGCGCTGCTGCTGTCGAAGGTGTCCCGCCTGACCGTGTAATCCCGCACTATCCCGGAACATGATGATAAGTCGGATAAATCCGGGCACCATCGGTGTCCGGATTTATCCGGAAGAGACGACGAGACGTAAAAGCGAAGTCGTCAGCCGCGCGGCGGAAGCTTCACCACGCTGACGAAGAACTCGTCGATCTGGCGTACCACGGCGATGAAGCTGTCGAAGTCGACCGGCTTCGTGACGTATGCGTTGGCGTGCAGGGAGTAGCTGCGCAGGATGTCCTCGTCGGCCTGCGAGGTCGTCAGCACGACCACCGGGATGCGGCGCAGGTCCTGGTCCTGCTTGATGACCTGCAGGACCTCCCGCCCGTCGACGCGCGGCAGGTTGAGGTCGAGCAGGATCAGGTCTGGGCGGGTCGCCCCGGCGTACCGGCCCTCGCGCCGCAGGTAGGCCAGGGCCTCCTCGCCGTCCGGCACCACGTTGAGCTTGTTGCGCAGCTTGTGCTCCTCGAACGCCTCCTGCGTCATGAGCACGTCGCCCGGGTCGTCCTCGACCAGCAACACCTCGATGGGCAGGGATGCTTCGACGGGCACGGTCATGAAGCGGACTCCTCGAGCAGGGCTGGGGCGGGGTCGGCGGGGGGCACCGGGAGCGTGAACCGGAACAGCGTACCTTCGCGGTGCGAGGGGTCGATCCAGATGCGCCCGCCGTGATACTCCACGATCTTCTTGGCGATCGCCAGGCCGATGCCCGTGCCCGGGTACGCCTCCTTGGCGTGGAGGCGCTGGAAGATCACGAAGACCTTGTCGGCGAACTCGGGCTCGATGCCGATGCCGTTGTCCTCGACGCTGATCTCGTACTCGCCGTCGGCCAGGCGACTGCTGATGACGATGCGCGGCGGGACGTCGGGGCGGCGGAACTTGATGGCGTTGCCGATGAGGTTGCTGAACAGCGCGCCGAGCAGGGGCTCCTCGCCGCGCACGATGGGCAGGCCGGTGAAGATGATCTCGGTGTCGGTGGCCTCGCGCTGCGCGTCGAAATGGGCGGCGGCGTCGACGGCGACCTTGTTGAGGTCGACGTCGTTGAAGCCGCCGGTCAGCCGGCCGATGCGGGAGAAGGCGAGCAGGTCGTTGATGAGCCGCTGCATCCGCTGCGCCCCGTCGACGGCGAAGCCGATGTACTGGTCGGCGCGCTCGTCGAGCCGCCCGGAGTACCGCCGCTGCAGGAGCTGGCAGAAGCTCGCCACCTTGCGGAGCGGCTCCTGCAGGTCGTGGCTGGCCACGTACGCGAACTGCTCAAGGTCTCGGTTGGAGCGGGTGAGCTCCGCGGCCTGCTGCTCAAGCATCCGGTTGGCCTCCTCGACCAGCCGGCGAGCCTCCTGTACGTCGTTGAGATCGGCGTTGATCCGCCTGCGCATCGCGTCGACGTCATCGGCCAGCGCCGTGAGCTCGGGCGGTCCGGAGCTTTTGATGGCGTACTCGTAGTCGCCCCCGGCCACGCGCCGTACCTCGGCGGCGAGGTCGGTCACCGGGCGCGTGACGAGACGCCGCAGCAGCAGGGCGAGCGCGACGCCGGCCACGACCACGACGACCGCGGCGAAGATCAGCAGGAGGATGAGCACGGCACTGGTCTCCCGCACCTGCCGGGCGACCTCGTCCCGGCGGGTGGCGAGCTGGTGCGACAGCGCCGCGATGCGGCCGGAGGCGGCGTTGTACACGGCCCGCGACTGATCCGTCGGCGCGGCGAGGTCCGGGGCCACGCCCTCGGCGCGCGTGCGGGCGATCAGCGGTTCGGTGATCTGGCTGCGGTACGCCGCGGTCGCGGTCGCGATGTCGTGCACCGCGGTGACGAGGGCCGGCTCGTCGGCGACGAGCTGCTCGGTCTCCGCCAGGATGTGCCGCTCCTGCGCCTGGGCGTCGCGGTAGCTGTCGAGATCGGAGTCCTTGCCGGTCAGCGCGAACGTGCGCGCGCTGGACTGCTGGCGCAGCAACTGGGAGTACAACCGCTCGGCATTGACCAGGGCGGGCGTGAGCTGGTCCATCGCCCGGGCCGTGTCGGACCGGTTGGCGGCTGCGGTGGCGGTGGCGGTGATCGCGATCACGCCGAGGAGGCCGGCGACGACCGCGCACAGCGCGGCGATGCGCCGCCACAGCGACCAGGAGGCCGGCGTCATGACGTCCTCGATGGGGTCAGCAGGAGCACCGCGACATCGTCCGGCATCGGTCCACCATTGTGCGTCTCGGCCTGCAGCGCCAGCCAGGCCGGCAGTTCGCGGGGCTCGGTGCCGTGCGGGCCCTGCAATACGCGGCACAGCCCGTCGACGCCGAGGCGCTCGCCGGGCCGGGCGCCGGGCCCGGCGGCGCCCTCGATCAGCCCGTCGGTGTAGAGCAGCAGCGACCAGCCGTCCGCCGGGCCAAGCGTGATCTCGGTGGCGGGCCGGGGCACGCCCGGGATCACGCCCAGCACCAGGCCGGGCTCGACATCGCAGGGCGCGGCCCGGCCGCCACCCAGCAGGATCGGCGGCGGGTGGCCAGCAAGGCGGATCCGCGCCTTGCCGGCGGCCAGGTCGACGGTGGCCACCGCGACGGTCGCGAACAGCTCCTCGGTGCGCCGCTCGCTGACCAGCACCTGCTCCAGGGAGTCGAGGATGTGCTCCTCCGGTACGCCGGCCAGCACCAGCGCCCGCCAGGCGACCCGCAGCGCCACGCCCAGCGGCGCCTCGTCCACCCCGTGGCCGCAGACGTCGCCGATGAGCAGGTGCAGGCGGCTGCCGCCGTCGACGCCGATCGCGTCGAAGAAGTCGCCGCCCAGCAGCGCGCGGTCGCGGCCGGGGCGGTATATGGAGAACAGCTCGGCGGGGACGTCGCGCATCAGGGGCTGGGGGAGCAGGCCGCGCTCGAGGCGGGCCGACTCGGCCTGGCGCAGCTCCGACTCGCGCAGCAGCCGGGCCTGCTCGTCGGCGCGCTTGCGCTCGACCGCGTAGCGCACCGCCCGGGACAGCCCGGCGCCGTCGACCGTGCCCTTGACCAGGTAGTCCTGCGCGCCCTCGGCGACCGCGGCGGTGCCCAGGTGCTCGTCCTCCATCCCGGTGAGCACGCAGACCGCGGCGCGGGCCGAGTGCTGCAGCACTTGGCGCAGCCCGTCGAGCCCGCTCGCGTCGGGCAGCCCGAGATCGAGCAGGACGCAGTGCACGTCGCGAAACCGCGGCCGGGCCTCGCGCATGGTCTGCGCGATCTCCACGTCGAACGGCGCGCCGGCCTCCGCGAGCAGCTCGCGGACCAGGAACGCGTCGCCCGGATCGTCCTCGACCAGCAGCACGCGGATCCGTTCGCCGGCGGCGGGGCCGATCCGCCGGCTGCGCGGGTCCACGGTCGCGCTGAGGTCGGCCATGCTCACGCCCGCCCGATGGGCCCAGGTAATTGTCGCGTGGCATACATGAGGACGATCCTTCCCTATCGGACGGCTGGCCGCACGTGCGGGTGAAAGTGTCTCAGGATCGGCGCAGCTCGCGCACGTACCCGGCGGCCATCGGGCGCGTGGCCACCCGGGGGCGTGGCGGGCGTCACTCGTAACTCTGTCGATCCATGCCGTGGATAAGCTTTCGCGCGTGCACGGGCTCGAGAACGTCGTCTTCCTGATCGCGGTCGTGGTCGCCACCTCGGTGGTCGCCCGCCGTATCGGCGTGCTGTCGCCGATCCTGCTGGTGGTCGTGGGCATCGGTATCTCCTACGTCCCCGGGGTGCTGGACATCGAGCTCGATCCCGAGGTCGTGCTGCTCGGCATCCTGCCGCCGATCCTCTACGTGGCGGCGCTCGAGACGTCGGTTCCGGCGTTCAAGTTCAACCTCCGCCCGATCCTGCTGCTCGCCGTCGGGCTGGTGCTGTTCACCACGGCGGCCGTGGGGTTCTCGCTGCATGCGTTGCTTCCGAACGTACCGCTGGCCGCATGCCTTGCCCTGGGTGCGGTCGTCGCCCCGCCGGACGCGGTCGCGGCCACGGCGGTCGCCCGGCGCATCGGCCTGCCACGGCGGGTGGTCACCGTGCTCGAGGGCGAGAGCCTCATCAACGACGCGAGCGCGCTGGTCACGCTGCGTGTCGCGGTGGCCGCGGCGGTCGGGACGGCGGTCGACGGCTGGTCGATCGCCGAGCAGGCCTCGGTCGCGGTGCTCGGCGGCATCGCGTTCGGCGTGGCCGGCGGGCTCGTCATCGGCTTCGTGCACAAGCGGGTCCGCAACCCGCTCATCGACAACGCGGTGTCACTGCTCACGCCCTGGGTGGTGTTCCTGCCGGCCGAGGCCGTGCACGCCTCCGGCGTCGTCGCCGTCGTGATCTGCGGCCTGTCGCTGGGCCACCGGATGCCCACCCTGGTGTCGGCCGCCTCGCGCCTGCAGATGGACGCCTTCTGGCGGATGGTGAAGTTCCTCCTCGAGGGCGCCGTGTTCCTGCTCGTGGGGCTGCAACTGCGTAGCCTCGTCGCGCACGTGGAGCGCTCGTTCGGCTTCACGATGGGCGTGCTCGCTGCCGTGGTCGGGGTCGTCATCGTGACGCGGATCGTGTGGCTGTTCCCCAGCACCTACCTGGCCAGGCTCATCCCGCGGGTCCGCCGCCGCGACCCGGCCCCGCCGCTGGCCGCCCCGGCGGTGATCTCGTGGGCCGGCATGCGCGGCGCGGTCACCCTGGCCGCCGCGCTCTCGCTGCCGGAACGGCTCGCCGGCGACGCCTCCTACCCGCGCGGCCTCTTCGTGATCCTGGCGTTCGGCGTCATCGTCGCCACATTGGTGTTGCAGGGCGCCACCCTGCCCACCGTGGCCCGCTGGCTGAAGGTCCCGTCGGACGATGAGAAGGAGGACGCGCTGGCCGAGGCCTCGGTGCAGCACGAGGCGTCCCGGGCCGGCAAGGCGCGGCTGGAGGAGATGGCCGGCGACGCCCCCGACGGCGTGGTCGAGCGGCTGCGCCAGATGGCGCAGAGCCGCTCCAACATGGCGTGGGAGCGGCTGGGCCGGGCGGACCGGGAAACACCGTCCGCCGCGTACGCCCGGCTGCGCCGCGAGATGCTGAACGCGGAGCGGGAGGTTTTCCGCAAAGCGCGGGACAGCGGGAGGATCCCGGAGGAGACGCTGCGCCAGGCGCAGCGTGACATGGACCTGGAAGAGTCACTGCTCGAGCGGGAGAACACGTGACCTGCGTACATCTGGAAGCAGCCGAGAAGATCGAGCCGCCCGAGGTGGATGGCTGCCCGGAGTGCCTGGAGGGCGGCTTCACCGACTGGGTGCACCTGCGCCAGTGCCTGGCCTGCGGTCATGTGGCCTGCTGCGACTCGTCCCCGCGCCGCCACGCCACGCAGCACTTCCTCGTCGTGCACCACCCGGTGATGCAGTCGATCGAACCGGGCGAGTCCTGGCGCTGGTGCTTCATCCACGAGACCGTCGGCTGATCCCCGCGGGCTTCGTCCGGCCGGCTTTCACCCCGCGGCGATGGGCGTTCCCACCTGCGAGTACGTGTGTTCTCAGGCATTTCAAAGGAGATGCGGGACACAATCGTTACGAGTTGGGCATGGGGGCACGCGTGACCGTGTTGCCATGGTCCAGGGGGGAACTGTTCGGCCTTCGGTGGGGTAAGGGGCGGGCCATGGCGAGTCCGAGATGGTGAGCGCGGTGCTGGACCTCGTGTCCGTGCCGGGCGTCCTGTATGCCACGGTCCTCGTCCTGCTCACCGTCGATGCCTTCATCCCGGTCGTACCCGCGCAGGCACTCATGATCGGCGGGGGCATCCTCTCCGCCTCCGGACACGTCGAGCTGCTGCTGCTCGTTCTCTCCGGCGTCCTCGGCGTCGTGGCCGGGGACCTGCTGGCCTTTCTCGTCGGGCGGCGCCTCGGGCGCCGCGGCAAGCGGGCCTCCCGGGCGATGCCGCGCCGGGCCCAGGCCATCGCCGCCCGGCTCAACGGGGCCATGCAACGGCACATCTTCCTCGCCGTGCTGTTCTGCCGGTTCGTGCCGGCGGGGCGGATGATCACCGCGGTGTATGCGGGGCGTAACGGCGTCTCGACGCGCCGGTTCGCCACCTACGACGTGGTCGCGGCGACGTTGTGGGCCTCCTACGGCGCGCTGATCGGCCATTTCGGCGGTGAGGCGATCGAGGACTCGTCCTGGCTGCCGCTGCTGCTCGTCGCCGCGGCGGCCCTGATCTTCGTGGCCGGGGCGCCGCTGGTGGGCATGGTCAACAAGCTGCGCCGGCGGACGGCGGAGGCCAGAGCGCAGCGGCGGCACCCGGTGCGGATCTGCCGCCGGCGGACGGTCATGGAGACCCTCGCCGCCGCCGAGCCGCTGGCCGCCATCGAGGTGCTCGTCGCCGCCGAGGCCGTCGCCGCCGCGGAGTCCGTCGTGGTCCGGGTCAACGGACTGGAGTCGGCCGCCTAGCGCGCGGACGCGACGTCAGGGTGCGGTGCGAAACGGGTCGTGCTCGGTCAGGATCCGGTCGAGGCGAGCCTGGTCGACGCGCTGCACGACCGACACCGATTCCTGCTGGTCGCGGATGACCTTGGCCAGGGTGAACGCCGACGTGACCGTGTAGAGCAGGCCCAGCCCCAGGAACGCCCGCATCCAGGCGTCGACCGGGAGGTAGGCGATGCCGATCCCCACGCCGACGATCGAGACGCCGAACGACAGGGCGGACTGGATGAAGAAGGCCGCGGTGGTCTTCTGCGGGATGTTCGCGTTCGCGCTCATGAGGAGAGTCTCGGGCGGCCGCGACCTGGCCGCCTGAGTACGCCTACTCACTGTTTGCCGGCGCGCACCTCAGAAGGGCTGTGCAACTCGATCTTGTGGACCCGCTCCCACGCCTCGATCACCTCGGGCGTCACGTGGGCGCGGAAGTAGTCGTTGGCGCTGAGCCGATTGGTGACCGGCTCCTCGCTCTCCGCGAGCAGGCTGCCGGGGACGAGGTGCAGGCGGTTCTGCACGGCCGCGCTGAGCCGCCGGTGGCCGTCGATCACGTAGTAGTCGGGGCCGCAGTGGCCGATCGTGAGCGGCTCGAGGTCCTCGGGCTTGGCGTCCGCGAGCTCCTGGGCCAGGGTCTCGTCGGCGAAGTCGATCTCGCGGGTCGGGTAGATCCGCATCGGGTCGAGCAGCAGCAGCGGCGGCCGCTCGCGCAGGACGTCGGCGCCGAGCCGCCCCTCGAACGCGGCCTGCACCGCCGCCACGACCTCGTCGGGCGTGGCCCGGGTGCTGTCGGCTACCAGGTCGTAGTTGCGCAGCCGATACTTGTCCGCGCCGTAGCGGGTCAGGAACCGCATCCGCTCGCTCTCGGCGCGGCTGTACAGGTTGCGCTTCGCCTCATCCAGCGAGGTGTAGTTCTCCACGTCGCTGTGCGGGCGGGACAGCACCCGCCGGGCGGCCTCGTTGGGCTCGGTGATGAGGTGGACCTTGAACGCCTCGTGGAAGAAGAACCAGGCGAGGCGGCTGTCGACGATCAACTGCTCGCCGGAGCTCGCGATCTCACTCTGCAGGTTGTCCACCGCGCTGTCGATCGCGTCGTCGAGCTCCGCGTGGAGGTTGAGCTGCAGGGCGGTCATGCCGCGGCGCTGGGCCATCTCCCGGTACATGTCGCCGACGCTGATCCGGCGCAGCCCGAGCCGGCTCGCGAGCTCGACGGAGACCGTGGACTTGCCGCTGCCGAGGTCCCCGTTGATGACAACGGACCGGTGATTGCTCATGCGCAACTCTCCAGGTAGTGGGCGTCCGGAGCCTAACACGCGCTCGTTGCGGCCTCTTTGGTCGTGCTACCCAGGCGGGACAAGCGGAATTCACCCGAACGGGCGGCGCGGGCAGGTAATCGGGGTGAAACCTCGGGGGTGGAGGCACCCTCGCGACCCCGGCTACTTCAGGAAGAGGGCGGCGATCCTCGGCAGGTGCCTGCGCACTGCCGCGTCGTCCTCGTCGTCCCAGTCGTCCTCGACCAGCGGGGCGACCTGGCCGGTGCGGGAGCGCAGCAGCATCGGGTAGTCGTCGGTCTCGCCGTAAAGATCCTCGGCGAGGTCCTCGACCTCGCGCGGGGCGAGCTCGTGCGCGGCGAGGTCGCCCGCGGCCACGGCCCGGACCACCGGATCGTCGGCCAGCCCGTCCGGGTCGGCCACGGCCCGCTCGTAGAGCTCGCGGCCGCGGGCGATGAGGCCGTCCACGAACGCGTCGGCGTAGCGGGCCGTCACCCGCCCCGTCGCCCACATCGCCGAGGAGTTGGCGCGCGCCTGCAGCTCGGTGCGGCGGGCGTCGAAGTCCAGCAGTTCGCTCTTGTCGAGGGTGGCCAGGCGCACCCGCAGCGCGGCGGTGAACCGCTCGGCGAAGCCCGGCGTGACGTGCTCCCCAGCGGCGGACCGGGCACCGTCGATGATCGACCAGAAAGTTTCGCTGTCCACGGCAACGAAGTCTGTCATCCCGGCGCACGGTCCGGCCAACCCTCGCACCTGGCGATCCACCGGTTGCGCGGGCCCTGACGCGACACCCGCCTGGTGGCACGTTTCCGGGATTCGACGGGTGGCGGCCGGCCCTAACGTTCTATGCATCGCAAGGCCACACCAGCCACTTCCCAGAAGGAGCCCACCATGAGCGACATCGACACCGGCTACGACGGCGGCCACGACGTGGACTACGGCCACTACGCGGCCGGTCAGGAGCACGGCGCGCTGGACCAGCTGCACCAGGCGCAGGGTTCCGAGGCGGACTACAACAGCCAGTTCGGGGTGTACGAGCAGGATC
>NZ_JBEPDB010000052.1:0-63747 GCF_040300025.1 Dactylosporangium sp. NPDC000555
CGCTCAGGGCACCCAGTTCCACGGCGGCGCCGGCGGGCTCGGCATCGCCTCCAACTGAACGCGACCGTCAGTCGGCTGGTGACGGCAGCCCGCGAGCAACGTTTCGGTGATCATGCGCCTGGCGTCCACGATGCGCGGGGTTCTCCATTATCGCGGAGTGAACGTGCTGCTTCTTGTGCATGTTCACTCCGCGATAATGGCGAACCCGCTGCGGGTGACCGGCCGTCCGCGCTGTAACGGGGCGGCCCGGCGCGACGCCCCTTGCCTGCGTGGAACCCGTGTTCATGGATCTCGGCGGGCGCCGGCGGCGGCTCTTCACGGCCCTCGGTGTTGCGATCGGCGTGCTGCTCATCGCGGGTGGTGCGCTGCTCATCGCCGGGCTGCTCGGCTCCTCGCCGGTGCCCCTGCCGGGACTGCCCGACAGGGGGCAGGGCATGCAGCGCGGCGACGCGGACGGGGCCGGGGGGCTCGGGACGCCGGCGTCGAGTGCGCGGCCGGTCACGGTCCGGCCCCAGGTCTCGACCGCCGCAGCGAAGGACAAGCCCTCGCATCCGGGCGGCGATGCCGAGCCGAGCCGGACCGAGTAAGCGCATGCGCCGTCACGGGGCCCGTCGCGAACCTCGGGCGCACTGGTTACTGTTCCTGCTCGCCGTCGTCGTGCTCGCCTACCACGCCCGCGCGAGTGCGGGCACGGTGGCCCGAGGTACGGCGCTGGGCTGGAGCCAGGCCGCCGGTCACTGGCTCGCCGTCGCGATCCAGTGGATCGTCGTGGCCGGGACCGCGCTCGCGCTGCTGCGCCTCGCCGTCCAGGTCTTCGCCGCGCGCCGGCACGCCCGCCGTTCGCGCCGGCCGCGGGACCTGCGCCGGTATCTCGACTCGGTGTCGATCGTCGTTCCCACCTACAACGAGGCGGCGAACATCGGCAACCGCGGCGGGCTGCTCGGCCGCTGGCAGCACCTGGAGTACGTGGTCGGCTTCAACCTGGACCGGCGCCTGTTCGACCTGGGAGAATGCATGCCGACCATCCCCGGCGCGATCGGGGCGTTTCGGCGTGAAGCGCTCCGCGACGTGGGCGGGGTGCCTGGCGACACCTTGGCTGAGGACACCGATCTGACGATGACCGTGCTGCGGGCCGGGTGGCGCGCTGTCTACGCCGAGCGTGCGGTGGCGTGGACGGAGGCGCCGAGTTCGCTGCGGCAGTTGTGGCGGCAGCGGTACCGCTGGTGCTACGGGACGATGCAGGCGGCCTGGAAGCATCGCGGCGCGGTCCTGGAGCGGGGCGGCGGCGGCCGCCTCGGTCGCCGGGGCGTGCTCTACCTGTTGCTGTTCCAGATGCTGCTGCCGCTGGCGGCCCCGCTGGTCGACGTCTACGCGATCTACGGCGCCCTCTTCCTGCCGTGGGCTCAGGTCGCCGCGGTCTGGTGCGGGTTCACCGTGCTGCAGATGGCCACGACCGCGTACGCGTTGCGGCTGGACGGCGAACGGCTGGCGCCCCTGTGGTCCGTGCCTCTCCAGCAGGTGATTTACCGGCAACTGCTCTACCTTGTTGTGGTGCAGGGAACGGTGGCGGCGTTGCTCGGCGGACGGCAGCGGTGGCGGGCGATGGCCCGCACCGGCCTGGCCGCCCCGGCGCGGTGACCGCCTCGGTGCAGGGCCTGCGGGACGAGGATCTCGCGGACGCCCTGGCCGCCGCGATCGAGGGCGACTCCGCCTCCTTCGCGGTATTATGGCGCTGCCTGCATCCGTTCGTACTGCGATACCTGCGCGTGGTGTGCGGCGACGCCGCCGAGGACGTCGCCTCCGAGACGTGGCTGCAGGTGTCCCGCGACCTGTCCCGCTTCCGCGGCACCGCGACGGCGTTCCGGGTCTGGCTCTTCAGGATCGCCCGGCACCGCGGCATCGACGAGAACCGTCGGGCGTGGCGCCGGCACGAGGAGCCGCACGACGCCGTCGATCAACTGCGCACCGCGTTGACCGAGCGCGATGTGGCGGCCGACGTCGTCGAGCTGGATGAGACCGACCGGGCCGTCCGGCTGATCGCCACCCTCCCACGCGAGCAGGCCGAGGCTGTCATGCTGCGTGTTGTGGCCGGGCTCGACGTAGCCGGCACCGCACGCGTGCTCGGCAAGCGCTCGGGCGCGGTGCGGATCGCCACGATGCGCGGCCTGCGCCGGCTGGCCGAGCATCCCGAGGTGCGCGCACACACTGACGAGGAAGACGAAGATGGACCTTGAGGGACCGCCCGAGGGGCGGCTAGGCGAGCTGCTGTCGGCAGCCGCCGCGCCGGGGCGCCCGCACGAGCTCGCCGCCGAGGACGCGGCCGTCGCCGGGTTCCGCGCCGCGTACCGCCCGGCCGTCCGGCACCGCCGCCGGCGGCTCTTCGCGCTGGCGGTGGCCGGGGTAGCCGCGGTGTCGATCGGCGGTACCGCCTTCGCCGCGACCACGGGCCACCTGCCCGCCCCCGTCCAGGCCTGGCTCGGCGGCGAGGAGACGCCACCCGTGCACACGTCGCCCACCGCGACACCGGACCGGCCACGGACCACGCCCGGAGCCTCCACGGCCCCCGGGCCCCCGAGTACGCCCACCCCCACCAGCACCTCCACTCCCACCTCCGCCGCCGTCCCACCGGTCGAGGCGTGCCAGGCCTTCCTGGCGTTTCGCGCCGACCCGCACGCGCCGCCGGTCACCGGCGAGCAACGCAAGGAGCTGAATCGCCTCTCGGGCGGCGGGGAGAAGGCCATCCAGGAGTACTGCAACCGCCTGCTCGGCGTCGCGCCGACGCCCACGATGACGCCCACCCCCGAGGAGCCCGCTCACGAGGAGCCTGCGACGACGCCGACTCCCGAGAAGAAGGCGAAGCCCAGTCACGCCAACAAGCAATCGGGACTGGTGTAACGCGGGACGCGGCCCCGGCGCTGTTTCCGTCGTACCCATCGGCTCCGCGGCCGCTCGGGCCACGCGCTGCGCCTTCACCGCGCGACCCGTTGCAGCCCTGCGGACGACCGTCCGGGTCCGGTCGTGCCAGCCGGGCCCGGACGGTCACAGTCAGCGGGTCGCCGGCGCGGTGGTGAGGATGTGTTGGTCGCCGCGGTACAGGGCGTAGCCGTTGCTGCCGGCGCAGACCTCGAAGATCGCGACGCCGGGGCCGCAGCCGTACGCCTCCGCCTCGGCGAGTGTCATGGGCCGTGCGGTGACGGTGGCGTCCGGGGGAAGCCGGACCGCGGTCCGTGGCGCATGCCTGCGAACAACGGCCGGTGTCCCGCGCCGCTTGATCAGCTCCCCTTCCGCGGCCAGCACGGCCAGCGCGTCGCGAACGGTGTCCCTGCTGCAGCCGAAGGTCTTGGCGAGATTCGCCTCGCTCGGCAGGCGGCCGCCGGGCGGGTAGGTCCCGTCGTCGATCTGCCGGCGGAGCACATCCGCGACGTCCCGAAATCTGACCTGGTGCATGAAACCGGAGTGTAATCGTATGGCCATGTGGTGTAAAGGCCACCTGTAGTGGCGCCAGCGGCGGGCTCAGCGCGCAGGCGGGCCGGGTGTGGAGCTTCCCCCGCTGCGATCCGCCGACGTGCACAAGTACCGGATCGCCGGCGTCGAAGAGCCGTAACTACTAGGGCAGCCGGACCTGTCCAAGCTGACCGGCGACGAGCACGACACGTTCTGGCGCTGACCGGCTTGACCCTCCAGTTACTGGAGTTCTTAGCGTCGCGGGCATGGCAGCACCGAAGAAGATCGTCCGCACCGTCACGATCGAGCTGGATGCCGGCGACGCATCCATGGTCGAGCTGGGCAAGATGCTCGGCCCGACCGGCGTCAACATCCGCCAGGTCAAGACCGAGTTTGACGAGGGCACGGCGGGCCGGCGCGGCGAGATCGTTCCGGCGGTCGTCACCGTCTACGACGACCGCACCCACACGCTACGGCTGAAGACCCCGCCGACCGCGTTCCTCATCCGCAGGGCGCTGGGCATCAAGTCCGGCGCCCAGCGCCCCGGCCACGACACAGTCGGCACCCTCACTCGGTCCCAGCTGCGCGAGATCGCCGAGCGCAAGCTGCCCGACCTCAACACCGACGACCTTGAGGCCGCGATGCGCACGGTGGCGGGCACGGCCCGCTCGATGGGCGTGCACGTTGAGCCGCCGCGATAACGACCCGTGGCGCGGGGTCGTGGCCCCGTACGGCATGCTCGACCCCGCGCTGCACGTCGCCGCCGGCACCCCGCTGCTGCCCGCACTCGTGGCGGCACTCCCCGACGAGGAGGCCGCGGCCGCCCGGCTGAACGAGGCACTCGCCAGGCCGTCGCTCGTCCGAGGGCGGTACTGGCAGCTGTCCCTCGACCCACCCCTGGCGCTCGGCCTGCTGGTGGTGGCGGGCGGCTGGCATCGCCTGAAGAGATGCCACTGCGGCACGCCGTTCGTCGACCGGACCGCCGGCGCCACCCGCCTGCACTGCCCGGCCCACCTCCGCCGTCGCAAGCGTTCCGGCTCATCGTGAGCCTGCGTGAGGCTCCGACGGTACGCCGATGCAAGTCCCAGCAGAAATAACTGGGGGAGGATGTCATCATCGGGCACTGCCGGCGGCGTTTGAGGGTCAACAGATCCCGGTGCTCTCTGGGAAGGGCTTGGCGTGACGTTCGAGGAGTTCGTGTCCGCGAGGTTCGGCGCCCTTCTGCGCTATGCGACGGTGGTGACGTGGGACTTGCATCTCGCCGAGGACATTACGCAGAACGTGCTGGTCCGGGTGCAGGGGCGGTGGGCACGGATCGCCCGGCTGGGCGCGCCGGAGGCGTACGTGAAGCGGATGATTGTCAACGAGTTCCTGTCGTGGCGGCGGCGGAGGGCGGCGCGGCTTGTCCCGCTGTCAACGGAGGGACTCGAAGCGCTGGCCGTACCGCTGCCTGATCCGGCCGGGTTCCGCGACGAGCGTGATGCCATGATGCGGCTCATCGCGGCGTTGCCGCGGCAGCAGCGGGCGGTGATCGCCCTGCGGTTCTACGAGGATCAGTCGGTTGAGGAGATCGCCGGGGTGCTCGGCTGCCGCGAGGTCACGGTCCGTACCCATCTTTCCCGAGCTCTGACCGCACTGCGTGCCGCGTTGTCGGCCGCCACGACGTCCGCCGGAGGTCAGCGATGAACAGCAGCACGAGCGGCGGCAGCAACGTCGACAGGGACTTCGGCAGCGGCTTTGACAGGGACCCTGACCGGGACATCGAGGACCTGGTCCGGGCGGCGCAGCAGCGGCGGGCGGAGCCGGCGACCGATCCGGGGCGGCTCCAAGCGGCGCTGGTGGCCATCGGGGTCCGGCAGACCCGTCGGCGGCGGGCCAGGTTCGCGGCCTCGGCTGCCGTCGTCCTCGCTGCCGTCCTGGCGGTGCCGCTCGCCGTGCGCGGGGCGCCGCACGAGCCGGGGCCGGCCGAGCCGCCGCCGGCCGAGCGCGTCACGGAATCGCCGGCGCCGTCACCGCTGACCGTCGGCACGGTCGATCTTGGGCTGCGCCCGACCTGGCTGCCGTCCGGTTATACCGAGCGGAGCCGGGTCGTCGAGTACGGCGGCGCCGACGGCGTGGTGCTGACCCGGTTGTGGACGAAGGGGGCGATCGTCGTTGACAGTCGTGACCGCTCGGAGCCGGGCATCAAGCTGGCCATCACGACGTCCGCGTCACCGGAGTCCGATCCTCGACCGCAGGACGGCGCTTCGACGGTCGACGTCAACGGTCGGCCGGGCTTCTATCTGGCCGCTGCTGGCGCCGTACGGCTGAACTGGCGCGCCGATGATCGCCACGTGCTGCAGTTGGAGGTTCGTGAGGCCGGTGTCGGCAAGGACGACGTGTTGCGGATCGCGCGTTCGATGGTCGCCGATCACGGCTGGGCTGCCTCGGCGTTGGTGTTGGGCTGGCTGCCCGACAAGCATCGGCTGTTGACGGTGTCGATGCGCGGCAACTCGCCGATCGACTGGACGATGTTCGTTGAGACGGCCCGGCTGGACTCGGCGACGTCGCCGCAGTACCTCCTGGTCGCGTACGGCAAGACGACGACGTGCCGCGACGGCGGTGAGATCGTCGGCGTCGGGACCACTCCGGGCCGGATCGTCGCGCTGGCCGACAACGCTACGTGCCTGGTCGCCGGCGTAAAACCCTTGTATCTCGGTGTGACGGGTAGCTGGACGGCGGGCGGGCAGCCGCTCACGAACGACGACCTGATCCACGTCGCCACAGCAGTAGAGATCGTCCAGGGCTGGGGCGACACTGGCTGGATCGGACCCCCGTGACGAGCGTGCGGCTCAGCCACTCGACGGCATGAACGCGCTGATTTGTCGGAGGCGGAGGCGAAGGAATCGGCCGGGCGATCGTACGGCGGTTCGATCTGTCATAGGCTGCGGACCATTCCCAGCAGAGGAGACGACGTGAAGCACCCGGCGGTGACCCTGAAGTTCTTCGTCATCGCGGTTGTGGCCACCGTCGTAGGCGTGGTGCTCGTTGGTATGGCGGTGGATGGTCCCGCCTTGAACTTCATGCGTGTGCTGGGCTTCGTGCTGCTTGCGATCGCGCTGATCAACTTCGCGGTGCACGCGGTTGCGGTGCTGATGTACGACCACGAGATGTGGCGCAGCAGCCATTTCGCCGAGGTCATCGAGACCGAGGATTGAGACGGGCCGTGCTACACCGGCCCATCTCCGTCAACCGGTTCCGGCGATCGTTTCGGCTGGCCGAGTAGCCGCTCGAGCAGCCGTGGGTCACCGGGCCACGCAGCCAGCAACACTTCGCGCGGCACCTGACGGCCGGCGTACCGCAGCGCCAACGCGACCACCACAATGTCGTCCAGTGGGCCGATCACCGGGATGAACTCGGGAATCAGATCAATCGGGGACGCCACCCACACCCCGGCCACGATGACGGCGACTTTCGCCCGGCGCGGCACCCGCGGGTCCTTGCGCAGTTTCCGTACCGCCGTCACGCAGTCCGGGATGAACGCCGCCAGGTCGCGCAGAATTCCTGGCGGCAACCGCCTGGCCAGCACGATGAGCAGTCCCCACGACGCCAGCAAGAGCCCGGCCCCGACGGCCAGACCGATCAGCCACTGCCTCATCAGCGTTCCTCCCTGTCCAGGGGGATGCACGGCCTGGTAGACCTCGTCGGCGTACTCATCAGAGGTTGTCGCCATCCGACTTCGAATCGGGAAGACACCGGTTCGATTCCGGCGGGCCCTGCCCCGTACCTCTACGTTATGTAGGTCAGGACGGCCAGCACTCGGCGGTGCCGGTTGCCGGTGTCCGGGATGCGCAGCTTCTGGAAGATCGCGCGCATGTGGCTCTCCACCGTGCGCTCGGCGAGCCGCAGCCGCGCCGCGATCGCCGCGTTCGAGTGGCCCTCCGCGACCAGGGCCAGCACGTCGTGCTCGCGCTCGCTCAGCATCGACAGCGGGTCGTCGCGGCGGGCCGGGGACAGCAGGGCGGCCACCACGTCGGGGTCGAGGGCCGAGCCGCCCTCGGCCACCCGGCGGACCGCGTCGAGGAAGTCGTCGACGCGCAGCACCCGGTCCTTGAGCAGGTAGCCGAAGCCGCCCGAGGCGACCAGCGCGACCGAGTGGCGGGTCTCCACGTGCTGGGAGAGCAGGATCATCGGCAGCTTGGGGTGGGTACCGCGCAGCTGCCGGGCGGCCCGCGCGCCGTCGTCGGTCATCGTGGGCGGCATCCGGACGTCGATCACGGCGAGGTCGGGGGTGTGCTCGCCGACGGCGTGCAGCAGCGCGTCGGCGTCCCCGACCGCGGCGGCGATCTCGTGCCCGGCCTCGGTGAGCAGACGGATGATGCCCTCGCGGAATAGGACCGAGTCGTCGGCCAGGACGATGCGCATCAGGAGTGCTCCCCTTCGTGCCTTTCGCGCGGCAGTACGGCGTCCGGGATGCGGACCTCGATGCGGGTGCCTGCGCCGGGCGGGCTGTCGACGGTCAGGCTGCCGCCCAGCGAGGCGACCCGGTCGCGGACGGTGGTGAGGTCTCCGGCGCCGCCGACACCGTCGTCGGTGACCGACACCCGCAGGGAGCCGTCGTCCGCCGGGGCCACGGTGACGTTGACGGAGCCGGCGCGGGCGTGTTTGAGGGCGTTCGCCCATGCCTCAGCGACGGCGAAGTACACCGTCGTGGCGACCGACTCGCTCGTGCGCACGTCGGTGACGCTGACCCGCACCGGTACCGGGGCGTCGGCGACCAGGGCCCGGACGGCGGCGGGCAGGCCGTCGTCGAGGCGGCTCGGGCGGAGACCGTGTGCGAGGCGGCGCAGCTCGGCGATGGTGGCCTCGAGCGCCTCGACGGCGAGGTCGAGGTCGTGGTGGGCGGGGCTGTCCGGGGCCAGGCCGCGCTGGGTGGAGCTCAGACGCATGCCGACGCTGACGATCTGCTGCTGTGCGCCGTCGTGCAGGTCACGCTCGAGCCGGCGGCGCTCGGTGGTGCCGGCCTCGACCAGGCGCCCGGCTGTCGCGCACGTCGCGCAGGGCCTCGCGCAGCTCCAGCCGCAGCCGGCTGACCTCTGCGCGTTGTGTCAGGACAGTGCGTTCGCGATGGCGGTGGCGGCGTGCACGACCTCCGGCGGTACCCGGGCCGGGTCCAGTTCCGTCAGGGCGACGACGCCGACGCTGGCCTCCAGGCCCTCGACGCCCGGGACGGCGGCCGCGACGCCATGGGCGCCCTGTTGCAGCTCGCCCGTGGTGGTCACGGCCGTGTAGTCGCCCTGGCGGCCGGCCAGGATCGCCTTGCCCGCGGCGCCCGAGGCCAGCGGGTGGCGGGAGCCCGTTCGGTACGCCACGTGAAACTGCGTCCAGCTCGGCTCGACGACCGCCAGGGCGTAGGCCTCGCCGCCGTCGGCGATGGTCAGGTGGGCCGTCGCGCCCACCGTTTCGGCCAGGCGGCGCAGGGCCGGCAGTGCGGCGTCGGCCACCAGGGGCTGGGCGCGGCGGGCCAGGTGGAGCACCCCGGCGCCCAGACGGAGGCGGCCCGCGCGGTCGCGGCGGATCATGCCGTGCTCGGCCAGGGTCGCGGCCAGGCGGTAGACGACCGCACGGCCGACATCCAGGCGGGTCGCGGCCTCGGTCATGGTCAGGCCGGCCGGCGAGTCGGCGACCAGGTGCAACAGGCGCAGGCCGCGGTCCAGCGTCTGTGCAGTCTCGGTTGCCACCGGCACAGGTTATGTGACTGTCGGCGTCTGCCGCACGGCCGCGGAGGGCGGGCGGCGGAGCGCGACATCCGGCGGATCTTGACCGGTCAGACGTCCGGGCGGCACGCTGCCCGACGTGGCCTCCGGGCGCGATGCGGGACGGGTGCGGAAGCTACTCTTGCACGTGTGACGCTTCGCCTGTATGACACCGCCACCCGATCGGTCCGGGACTTCGTCCCGAAGACGCCCGGGCAGGTCGGCATCTACCTGTGTGGGCTCACGGTGCAGGCCGGTCCGCACATCGGCCACCTGCGCTCCGGCGTCAACTATGACGTGCTGCGCCGGTGGTTCGCCAAGTCCGGCTACGCGGTGACGTTCATCCGCAACATCACCGACATCGACGACAAGGTGCTGCAGAAGGCGATCGAGGCCGGTCGGCCGTTCTGGTCGATCGCGTATGCCAACGAGCGGTTGCTGTCGGCCACCTATCAGCGCCTCGGGGTGCTGCCGCCCACGTATGAGCCGCGCGCGACCGGCCACGTCCCGGAGATGCACGAGCTCATCAAGCAGCTCATCGCGGACGGGCACGCCTACCAGGCCGTCGACGGCTGCGGCGACGTGTATTTCGACGTGCGGTCCTACCCGGAGTATGGCGCGCTGTCGGGGCAGCGGCCCGAGTTGATGGAGCCAGCGGCCGACGGGCCCGCGCGCGCCAAGCGCGACCCGCGTGACTTCGCGTTGTGGAAGGGCAGCAAGCCCGACGAGCCCGCCGACGCCAACTGGCCCTCGCCGTGGGGGCCCGGGCGACCCGGCTGGCACATCGAGTGCTCCACCATGTGCTGGCGATACCTCGGCACCGAGTTCGACATCCACGGCGGCGGCCTCGACCTGCAGTTCCCGCACCACGAGAACGAGGTCGCGCAGTCCCGCGCGGCCGGGCACGGGTTCGCCCGGTTCTGGGTGCACCACGCGCTGCTCAACCTCGGCGGGACGAAGATGGCCAAGTCCGTTGGCAACGTCGTGACGCTCGAGGCGCTGGTGGAGTCGGGTATACGGCCGGTCGAGGTCCGCTACTACCTGATGACGCCCCACTACCGGTCGGTGATCGACTACTCGCCGGAGTCGCTGGCGGAGTCGGCGACCGCGTACCGCCGGCTGGAGAACTTCGTGCTGCGCGCCGCCGAGCAGGTCGGCGACGGCGAGCTCGGCGAGGTGCCGGCGGTGTTCGCCGAGGCGTTGGACGACGACCTCAACACCTCGCAGGCGGTGGCCGTCATCCACAACACCGTCCGCGACGCCAACGCGGCGCTGACCGCCGGGGACGTGCCCGCGATCCGGGCGGCGCTGGCCGAGGTGCGCGCGATGCTCGACGTGCTCGGGGTCGACCCGCTGCACCCGCAGTGGCGCTCGACCGACGCCGGCGACCTGACCAAGGTGGTCGACTCGCTGGTGGCGCTCGCCCTCGAGCAGCGCGCCGCGGCGCGCACCCGGAAGGACTGGGCCGCCGCGGACGCGGTGCGCGACCAGCTCAAGCAGGCCGGCGTCGTGGTGGAGGACACCACGGCCGGTCCACGATGGACCTTGGAGCACTGAACCGATGCCAGGAAATTCCGAACGCCGCGGCAAGCGGGTCGCCTCGAAGAAGGGCGCCACGAAGGGCTCCGGCGGCAAAAACCGGCAGTCGCTGACCGGGCGTGGCCGCACCCTGCCCGCCGACGAGCGGCCCTGGCACAAGGGGTACTCCGGGGACGAGCAGCTCCCGGAGCGCACCGCCTGGAAGCAGGACAAGGAGCGCCGGGCCGCGGCGGCCGAGGGGCGTGCCCCCAAGGTCGGCCAGCCGGGGACGAAGCGGACGGCCGGCAAGGGGCCGTTCGGCGCCAAGAAGCAGGCTGCCGCGCACGGCCGGTCGTCGCCGCGGGTCTCTCCGGGGCGCAAGGCCGCGCAGCCCAAGGAAGGCCCGGAGCTGCTCGTCGGGCGCAACCCGGTCGTCGAGGCGCTGCGCACGCACGTGCCGGCCACGGCGCTGTACGTCGCCATCGGCATCGACATGGACGAGCGCGTCAAGGAGGCCGTGCGCACCGCCGCCGAGCGGGGCGTCGCGATCCTCGAGGTGACCCGCAACGAGCTGGACCGCATGACCGGCGGTGTGCTGCACCAGGGGCTCGGCCTGCAGGTGCCGCCGTTCGCGTACGAGCCGTTCGCGGACCTGCTCGCCGCCTCGCTCGAGTCCCCGGCGCCGCTGCTCATCGCGCTCGACGGCATCACCGACCCGCGCAACCTCGGCGCGATCCTCCGTTCCGCGGCCGCGTTCGGCGCGCACGGCGTCTTCCTGACCGAACGCCGCTCCGCCGCGATCACCGCGACCGCCTGGCGCACCAGCGCCGGCGCCGCGGCCCGGGTCAAGGTGGCGCAGGTGACCAACCTGACCCGCTCGCTGAAGCAGTGCCAGGAGGAGGGATTCATCGTCGCAGGGCTCGACGCCGACGGGGAGACTTCGCTGTACGAGCTGGAAGCCGCGGTCGGACCGCTGGTCGTGGTCGTCGGCTCGGAGGGACGCGGCCTGTCCCGGCTCGTCGGGCAGACCTGCGACCTGCGTGTCGGCATTCCGATGGTCTCCGACGTGGAGTCGCTCAACGCCTCCGTCGCGGCGGCCGTGACCCTGGCCGAGGTGGCGCGGCGGCGCACGCAGTAGCTACCGCGCTTCTCGGCGTGACCTTGCACGCGCTGTAGATCTTTGTGGGCGACCCTAATATGGGCCGGTGACTCAGCCTCAGCAGGGCTTCGCCATCGGGGTCGACCTCGGCACGTCCAACACCGTCGCGGTGATCCGGCACCCCGACGGCCGCACCCGCCCGCTGCTCGTCGACGGCGCGCCGATCATGCCCTCCGGCGTGTACGTCGACGAGCACGGCCGGTTGCACGTCGGCCGGGACGCGTACCGTATGGCCGGGCTCGACCCGTCCCGCTTCGAGCCCAACCCGAAGCGGCGCATCGACGAGCCCACCGTCCTGCTCGGCGACCGCGAGATCCCAACCGTCGACATGCTGGCCGCGATCCTGGCCGCGGTCGCGCGCGCCGCCGTCGAGGCGGTCGGGTTCCTGCCCTCCGCGGTGCTGACCCACCCGGCGGCCTGGGGCAGCCGCCGCCGGGACACCCTTGCCGAGGCGGCGCGGCGGGCCGGCTGGCCGCCGGTCATGCTCGTGCCCGAGCCGGTCGCCGCGGCACGGTACTTCGCGGACGTGCTCCGCCGTCCCGTCCCCGTCGGCGCCGCGCTCGCCGTGTTCGACTTCGGCGGCGGCACGCTCGACATCGCCGTCGTACGCAACGACAACGGCCGCTTCTCCGTCGCCGGCTCCGGCGGCATCGAGGACCTCGGCGGCCTCGACGTCGACGCCGCGATCATCGAGCACCTCGGGGCGGTCATCACCGAGACCACGCCCGCCGCCTGGGCCGCTCTGCGCAACCCCGCGACCACCACCCAGCGCCGCGACCGCCGGCTGTTCTGGGACGACGTGCGCGGGGCCAAGGAGATGCTGTCCCGCACCACCGTCGCCCCGATCACCGTGCCCGGGCGCGACCAGGCGCTGCACATGACCCGCGAGGAGCTGGAGAGGGTCACCGAGCCGCTGATCCGGCGGGCCGTCTGGGAGACCGGGAAGGTCGTACACTCCGCCGGGCTGCGCCCCGACCAGCTCGCCGGGATGTTCCTGGTCGGCGGGTCGTCGCGGCTGCCGCTGGCGGCGCGGCTGCTGCACGCGGAGCTGGGGATCGCCCCGACGGTCCTGGAGCAGCCGGAGCTGCCGGTCGCGGAGGGGGCGCTGGCCGAGCTGGTACCGGTCGGCTACCAGACGGAGAGCGTGCCGGTTTCTCCCAGCTTCAGCGCCCCGCCGGCTGCTGCCAGTGCTCCTCCCACCGCTGCTTTCAGCGCTCCGCCCACCGCTTTCAATGCTCCTCCCACCGGGCCGGTTTCTCCGGTTTCCGGCGGGTTCGGCGGCCCGCCGGTTTCGGGTGGTTTCAGCGGTTCTCCGGTTTCTGGCGGCCCCGCTGGTTCTCCGGTTTCTGGCGGCTTTGCCGGCTCACCGGTTTCCGGCGCCTTCGGTGGTTCGCCGGTTTCGGCGCCGCCCGGCTACCCGAACACGCCCGTGAAGCGCGGCCGCACTGGGCTGCTCGTCGGGGCGGTCGCGGCGGTCGTTGTGCTCGCGCTGGTGGCCGCTGGCGGGTACTTCTTCTTCTGGCGCGACCGGATCAATACCGTCGAATTCAAGACCTTGGTCCCCGCAGGTTCGCTTGACCTCGCCGCCGCCGACGCGATCAGTTATCCGGTGACGGCCACGCTGGGCTCGCGCACGTACGCTGGCTGGATTCAGGACAAGAGGTTCCACCTCGTCGCCTACGACCTCGACAAGAAGACGAAGGTCTGGTCCGCCGATGTCGACTCCGACAGTTACCGCTGGCAACTACTGCCGAATCGGGACGGGCTGATCGTGATCGGTGCCGGCGGTACCAAGGGAACACTGAGGCTGTTGAATGCCTCGAACGGCAAGGAGCGCGCGAAGCAGGACTTCGCCTCCGACGATCGCGTCCTGTTCCTCGACTCGGTCTGGGTCGTCCACTCCGGCGGCACGAAGAAGACCAACGCGTACGCATGGGACGGCGCCTGGAAATGGACCGTCGACGACGACAAGAAGGGCACGGCCATTCTCGGGCCGGGCGACGCCGCTGACGGCCGCGGCCCGTCCGACTTCACCGGCGACCTGACGAACCGCGACGGCAAGTCCAAGACCACGTACGTCTCAGTCGACGGCGACAAGATCAACCTCCGCGACGCGGCGGGCAACGGCAAGGTGCTGCGCAGCTGGACCAATACCGCGGACAGCTATTCGGGCTACGTGATGGCCGACGAGATGCTGTTCGTTTACGGCAGCAGCACCAAGTACACGGTCAAGGTGTACGACCTGAGCAAGCAGGGCGAGCCGGATCAGCTCTACACCTCCGACGACAAGCGCCGCATCGCCTCGGTCTCGACCTGCGGCGCGGGCCGGTTCTGCCTGCTGGACGGCACCGCTTCGGACGGTTCCGACACCGTACTGCGGGTGCTGTCCACCGCCGACAAAAAAGAGCTCTGGCGCCAGGACGCCAAGGGCACCAGCGCATTGGTACCCGTGGGAAAGCAGATCCTCGCCACGTCGTACTCGAACGGCGGCGCCAGCTCGCTGTTCGACGAGAACGGCGGGCGGCTGCTCAAGCCCGAGGACCAGGGCGCGCTGGGCTTCCGGGTGACGAACGGGAGCCTGCTGTTCTTCGCGAAGGCCCCGTCTTCGTACCCCAGTGACGTCGCACTGGTCGGCGTCACCGCGTCCACGGGCGACCGCGTGGCACTCGGCACCCTGTCGAAGGTCTTCGGGACGAGCTGCTCCTGGAACGAATCGAAGATCGCCTGCATCGGCGAGGGGAAGCTGCAGGTCTGGGCCTTCGCCGCCTGATTCCGCTCACGGGAAGGGCGGCGCCGGAAACCCGGCGCCGCCCTCGTCGTGTCTTCGGTGCTCGGTTATCCGATCCGGCGGCCGGTCGCGGCGTTGAACGCGTGGTGCGTGTTCGAGTGCGGACGGACGTGCACGATCTCGGTCAGGCGCGGCGTGTTGCGCGGGTCGGCGCGGACGACGAACCGCTCGTCCTGGCCGTCGAGCGCCACGGTGCCGTGCACGTAGGCGTCGGAGCCGAGCTCCTCCACCAGGTCGACCGTGATCGGGATGCCGCCGTCGTTCGGCCCGACCAGGTCGGTGTCCTCGGGCCGGAACCCGACCGTCACCCGGCCGTTGGCCCCGTCCGCCTGCGCCGCCGCGATCTGCTCGCGGGTCAGCGGCAGGATGACGTCGCCGAAGCGCCCACCCTGGTCGGTCAGCGGCACAGTCTTGATGTTCATCGCCGGCGAGCCCATGAACCCGGCCACGAACACGTTCGCCGGCCGGTCGTACAGCGAACGCGGGCTGTCGACCTGCTGCAGAACGCCATCGAGCAGCACCGCCACGCGGTGGCCCATCGTCATGGCCTCGACCTGGTCGTGCGTCACGTACACGGTGGTGATGCCGAGGCTGGCCTGCAGCGTCGCGATCTGCGAACGGGTCTGGACACGCAGCTTGGCGTCGAGGTTCGACAGCGGCTCGTCCATGAGGAAGACCTGCGGCTCACGCACGATCGCGCGACCCATCGCGACACGCTGCCGCTGACCACCGGACAGCGCCTTCGGCTTACGCCCGAGGTAGTCCTCGAGCTGCAGCATCGCGGCCGCTTCCTTCACGCGACGGTCGATGTCATGCTTCGGCGTCTTACGCAGCTTGAGCGCGAACGCCATGTTCTCGTAGACCGTCATGTGCGGGTACAGCGCGTAGTTCTGGAACACCATCGCGATGTCGCGCGCCTTCGGCGGCAGATGCGTGACGTTGCGCTCGTTGATCAGGATGTCGCCGCCGTCGACTTCCTCAAGACCAGCAAGCATGCGCAGCGACGTCGACTTGCCACAACCGGAGGGCCCGACGAGGACGAGGAACTCGCCGTCACCGATCTCAAGGTCGAGTTGGTCAACCGCGGGACGCGGGGTGCCCGGGTAGACCCGGGACGCCTTGGCGTATGTGACCGTAGCCATAGGGGTAGCCACCTTCCACCGGCAGGAACGTGCCGGACGATCCGAGTAGAAGCACCTCCGGCCTGCGGCGGTGCAGGATGAGGAGTAGGGCAAACAGTAAGCGGTAGGAGCCCCGCTGCCAAGGTCAGGGTCCGATTTGGTGGTGATTTGATACCTTTTCGTGCCGGGTATCTGGGCCGCGCGCCGAGCCGGGGACCGAGTACCATCAGTGGGCTAGGCTGACGAACGTCGGCCCGGGCCGACGTGGCGCAATTGGTAGCGCACCCGACTTGTAATCGGAAGGTTGGGGGTTCAAGTCCCCCCGTCGGCTCTCTTGATCAAGCCCTTGACCAGGTCTTTCGGCCCATGGTGGCGATCTTGGCGGGTCGTTGGAGTGGCCATTGTGCTCATTCTGTGCTCGGACGAGCCAATTTCGCGCCGGACGAACACGCTCGCGCTGGACGGATGCGCCCCTTGCCGCTGATGGAACGGATGGGCTGGTTGGGTTCAGGACAGGGGGTGCTGTTACCCGTTTGTGGCCCCCGGTTTGGAGATCAACTTTGGCGGCCGGGGTCGGCCTGATTGTCTCGAGCGCTCCGGCTCGGTCGTGACCCCCGTACTTGCCAGGGTTGTTCCTCGGTGGTTTCTTGAGGCGCTGCGCCCGAGGATCACCCGAGGAGGATCTCATCCGGCCGGCGGTACGTGATGGCGATGTTGTAGTCCCCGGTGACCGAGTTGAGAAGTGCGTTGAGGTCGCCGTTATGGTCGGCGGCTGCCATGCGGAGCACCTGATCGGCGAGGGCTTTTCCGTCGATGAGCACCAGAGGGTACTGGTCGTCGATTACTTCGATCTGTGCTTGTCGGGAGAAGACTCCGGTAGTCACGAAGACCCCGATCCATCCGCGTCGCAGGCGGGCGACCACCCGAGCGACCTGGTCGGGACTGATCGACGAGGTGGGAGTTACGCATTTCGCCTGGCCGAGGACTACCAGTGGGACGTTGTTGGCGGCTGTGCCTACATCGAGCCGACCGACGAAGTCGACCCCGCCGTCACCACCAGGTCGGGTAAGCCAGCCGTCGTGGTACCGAGCGCCGGAGTGGCCCAGGACCTGGGCAGTGACCCGAGCGGCCAGCAACTCAAAGGCATGCTTGCGTCCGTCGAAGTGGGTGTACAGACGCTGAAGTAGCTCCGCTTCCGCAGATCCAACGGCTGGGCGTTGGTCTTCGGCCGAACGCACGCGCGAGGATACGACGCGGCGTCGTACGCGAGGAATCGCGGCTCGACCGTCTTTGACCCAGCGCCACCAGGACGCGGGCGCGTGGCGGGCAGCCTGCTCAGCGTGGAGTGTCGGGTTGCGGCGGTCGTCGATCCAACGCATGTCGAGGGCGTCGCCGGTCTCCGAAAGATCAGTGACTGCCAGGTCGAGCACAAGGTTAGGGAAGCTACGCCCTGTCTCTGGGTCGCGCTGCACGACGTGCTCGAGTCGTTCGATGATCGCCGCACCGCAGAACTCGATGTGCCCCTTGACGAGGCTGCGGCCACCTCGGCTGACCGTTGTGGAACGATAGATCAGCAGTGGAGGTGCCTGGAGCCGCTCGCGCGAATCGGTGGCAGCGTGCAGTGCCCATGCGTCCAGCAGTGCACGGTTGCCTACTGTTGCGCCGGGAAGCCCGATCGTGGTCGGCTTGTGGTCTCCGTAGTAGCGGACGTGGCCATGGTCGAGGTCGAACTCGTCATGCCACGGGTTGGTGGCGTGCCCTGCTTTCCACGGACTCGACCGCAAGCTGATCACGGGCCGACGAGGTCTGTCAGGTGCGTCCACCATCGCTGCCACGTTGATACCGGCTTCGAGCATCAATCGTGGAATGTCGATGGCTTCGGGTGAGGCGGTCACGAAGTGATAGTTGAGGTAGCCGTCCAGCTCGACCTCCAGCCTGCTGGCTCCCTGGGCATAGCGCATGACCTCGAGCATCGGAACTGGGCGGGCGTGATCCACCTGCACATATTGGCTGCTCGCCCTCTGGGACGGTACTGGCGTTTGGAATAGCCTTCCTCGCCTGAAGTGCCTATGCCGGAACTGTGAGGTGCACCGCTGGGCGACATGCGTGGGTGCATCGGCGTCGGCTTCGCGCCGGGCCGTCCTGCGGTGCGGTGGCGCGATTCCCCACAGCATGGACCGCTGTGACGAGCTCGTCAGTGAACGGCTTGCCGGCCGCGAGCACTCCAGTCCTGGCGCGATGCACGGTCGTGACGGCTATTCGTCCTGCGGGAAGGGGGCGATAGGGGGTCAGAGCTGGACGCGCACCATGAAGTGTCCATAGTGGTTGGTGCGGCCAACACGGCGCCAACCTGGGCTGTGGAATGCCCTGATCGGGTGCATCTCTGAGCTAGCCAGAAAGTTGAGCCAGCCAGCCGCTGGCGAGCGTCGGTGCGGCCGGCTAAGGTACAGCCCATGTCGAAGATCTTCCGCGTCGTGGATCTCTTCGCCGGATGTGGAGGACTCACGGCGGGCCTGCGGAAGACCAAGCGATTTACCCCCGTCGGTGCGGTCGAAATCGATCTGGCCGCGGCCGCTACGTACGCCGAGAACTTCGGCGAGGAGCACATCCATCATGGCGGCATCGCAGAATGGCTGGACGAGGGGCTGGCTCTAGAGGCCGATGTAGTTGTAGGCGGACCTCCGTGTCAGGGCTTCTCGAATCTGGGGAAGCGCCTCGACGACGATCCTCGCAATGAGCTCTGGCGCGAGTACTGGCGTGCTCTTAGCATCATCAAGCCCAAGGTTTTCGTGGTCGAGAACGTCGACCGGCTCCTGCGTAGCGACCAGTATCAGCAGATGAAAGCCGCCACCGAGAGTGAGGATCTCCGCGACTACGAGCTCCGTGCGGACGTCGTTGTGGCTGCTGCGTTCGGCTCATCGCAGATCAGGCGCCGGGCTATCGTCATCGGTACTCACCGCGACTTGAAGCCCATCGACGTTCCAATCTCCGACTTGGGTCGGGAACATTGGAAGACCGTCCGAGAGGCTCTGGCCGGCGTGAGATCCTACGTACCCAAGCATCGGCAGGGCCTGCCTCCCGGATCTGTTACGCGGTTCGGTCAGTCGGTTCCCGGGCCGTTCCTCAGCCCCTCGCTTCACATCACACGTCACTACGAGGAGATCTCCCGAGAGCGGTTCGAGTACATTCCTCCTGGTGGCAACCGATTTGATCTTCCTGATCGTCTCAAGTCGCCCTGTTGGCGTAAGCACACGACCGGCGCCGCGGACGTCATGGGCAGACTCAGGTGGGATCGGCCGTCAGTGACCATCCGGACCGAGTTCTTCAAGCCGGAGAAGGGGCGTTACCTGCATCCGTCTGAGGACAGGGCGTTGACCCACTACGAGGCCGCGAGACTGCAAGGGTTCGACGACGACTTCAAGTGGTGTGGCAACAAGCTGCAGATTGCCCGTCAGATCGGTAACGCCGTTCCTGTTGAGCTCGCGATGGCTATTGGGCAGCACATTGCCGATGCGCTAGACGGACAGAGCTGAGGGACGCGGCAGGATTCAGTCCGGAACCGCCAGCGATTCCCTCCGGCCGGCCTGCTCTCGGCAGTCGGCGCGACGCTCGTTCAGCAGGTCGACGATGCGTACGACAGCGTCACCGGGGCTCTCATGTTCCCAGATCCTGAGGACCGACCAACCCGACGCCTCAAGGTGGGCGGTCGTCGCTGCGTCGCGCAGACGGTTCGTCTCCAGCTTCTTCGACCACCAGTCTCCGTTGGCGGTTGGAATCGTCTTGTGCTGGGAGCACGAATGCCAGAAGCACCCGTCGACGAACACGGCTACCCGGGCTCGAGTAAACGCGATGTCGACGGTTCGCCGGCGTAGACCGGGTATCGGCCACGCAACTCGGTAGCGATAGCCCTGGGCATGCAGCAACTGCCGTATCGACACCTCCGGTGCCGTGTCGCGGCGCCGTTGGCGGCTCATACGGCTGGAGACGCCGAACGAGCTCGGGACGGGCAGCTGCGCCACCATGACGCAACCGTACCCCGGCTGGGTCAGACAACGACGAGCGGCTTCACAGGTCGGATTCCTTGAGGTCAGCCGCATTTACGCCCGTCTCGGCGAGCTGGCGCCTCGACTCATGGCGCTGTTCTCGGACGAGTTCCAAGAGACCTTGCTCAGGCATCCAGTCGAGGTCGAGGAAAGCCGTCAGTCGGAGAAGGCGCCGCAACGAGTCGCGATGCACCGCCCTAGCCGGTACACCGCCATCGGTCCGGCCGTCCTCGACATGGGCCCGCACGATGGCGCGCACCAGCGCCGGGGCTGCCGCCACGGCACGACGGCGGGCCATGACGTGGTCCAGATCGGCCTCTCCGAGGCCGGACAGCAGTTCGTAGGGATCCGGAAGAGACGGATCGTGGAGGACGTGCGCACGGGTCCACAGTCTGGCCAGTGTGTGCCTGGTGAGGTCCGTTCCCTTGAATCGGTCGGCGAGGTAGACGCCGTCTCGCATCGGGAATCGCCAGGCGCAAAGATGGGGAACCAGCACCAGTGCGAGGAAGGCCCACACCTGCCGTTGCGACGCCTCGCCCGGAAGCATGCCGGACCGCTCGTGCAGATATCGTGCGGCCATCCGATCGAACTCGTTCCTGCCCGCTGTGGTGGGCGGGTCGGGGAAGCCATTGACGGTGGCGAACTTTTCCAGCTCGGTCGCGAGAAGACGCAGCTCGTCGCGACTGACGCGTGTCCCACCCGTGGCGGCATAGACGGCACGATCCGATACGACGGCCGCGAACCGCGCCAGGTCTTCCGGCTGACGACCGTGCAGACTCGCGAACAACCTCTCGGACTCACCGGGCAGAAGTCGGGGATACAGGGTGCTCACGGCGTTCTGCCTCCCGGGAACAGCAAACTGCTCTGAACGGCGGCACGCAGTCGTGACGGGTCACGCCGACGTTGCTCTCTCAGGCGGTCGATGGCGTCGGCGAGGCTCTCGTTCGGCATCCTCAGAAACGCCCTGATCAGCCCGTGAACCAAGGCTGCAGTCGTCACCTCGCCGTCGCGGTCCGTCGTCCCCTCCTCGGACGGGAACTCGTCGTCCTCCAGCGCCCGACCGACCAGGTCGTACACCACGTCCACCGTGAGCCCGTCCCAGAGAATCGCCGCCTTGGGGTCGTTCGGTTTCCGCACAGCCTCGTTGACCTGCTCGTTGTCATCGTTGAGCAGGACGAGCAGGTTGCCCATGGCGGCGCTGCTCCACTCGGCCGAGTCGACGCTCACGTACCAGGCAGCCCGTTCCGGCAAACCTTGGTTCTTGAAGCTGACCGGTGCCACCGGCAGAAGCCCCGCATTGCCCTCCAACCGGATGGAGGTCTGGTCACGCCACAGCACGCTGCCGGGCCTGAAGGCGACGAACGGATCTGAGCCGCCAGATCCTGTCGCCAGCACGATTGTCGTCTCCAGCGTGACTGCACCGGCGAGATCTGCACCGGGGATTTCGACATCGAGGATCGTCTCGACCTGTCCGGGTACACCGTCGTGTCGCAACGGCACGTGTGCAGCGGAGCGACGCAGCAGGGAGGTCGAAGGCCAGTACCGCACGTTCATGGCGAGCGTTACGGCGCTGTCGAACCCACAGGCAGTCAGGAGCGCCGTCATGTCAACGGTGACGCGTCTGGAGAAGTGCAGCAGCGTGCCGTAGTCCCAACTCGGTAGGTGATCACCGGCGGCGACACCGTCGTCCGTGTGGACCCATGGTTCTGCCGACACATGGTCGCCTGCTGTGCGATACGGATATGCTCGCCCGCTCATCGCTGCATCGCCTCAACCGCGACGTCGACGGCCGCGTCCACTACAGGCACCACCAACAGTTCGTACTCGCTCGGGCCCTCGTCGACCTCGACGAATTCACCGAGCGTCACGTTGCTGTCCAGGCGCCAGCCCAACACTTCAGGAACGGAACCCCCCGCAGGCCTGGTGGTTTCCAGTGATCCCTCGCCGGTGAACACCGACGCCGAGCCTCGGAGCGTGGTCGGGCCAGACACCCGAACCTTCTGGACCAGGACGGCTCGGCCGGCGTGTGAGGCGAAGAAGGGCGATCCGACGAGAACAGGCCTGGCTTGGCGCCGAGGCGAGGAAGTCTTGCCGCGTCCGTGCTTCGGAGCTTCAGCGTCGGAACCACCGCCGGTGGGAGTCGAAGAGCCATGTCCGGGCCGGGCGAAGTCGGTGCTGCCACCGGCCGGGTTCGAGTCGGACGCGCCGGTTCCTCCCACGCCCGACAGGAGAAAGCCCAGCCTCTGCGCGATGGTGCCAACCGGAACCGCGACGGCCTGGGAGCTTTGCGTCTTGGGCCCGACGATGGCCGCACACTGCTCCAGCATGCGCTTGCGTGCCACTCTGACGAACGTGGCGTCGCGTCCGGTCAGCTGAACGTCGACCCAGGCGTCGTGCGTCGGAGGCTCGGATCTTGAGAATATCGAGTCCAGGTCGTCGTTCACCTTGAAGACCGCGGCGTACCCGACGTCGGGATGAGCCTTGGTCGGGCCCGGTAGGTATTGCACGACCAGATCCGGTGAACGCATGAGGCATACGTGATGAGGGGAACCGACAAGACCCAGCTCGGCAGCAGCGGGTGACGTCACCTTCGCCCCGAACGTGTCTTGGTGGTCGAACCGACCCAGCTCCTGTTTCGGCCTCATGCAGAACAGTGCCTTGCCGTGCGCGCCCAATGCCGTCCGGTACGCGGCGGCGAAGTTGGCCAGCACGGCATCGTCGTGTTCGGAAGGGACGGGGACACGGACACCATGTGCCGAGACTGAGACGTGCATTCGAACCGCTCGGTCGGAAAGGGTTACTGGCCACAGGTTCCACGCTGCGGCATCCGCCAGGTGGCGTCCGGCGGACTCGATGGACATTTCGTCGGCATCGTCGTCGGGCAGCGAAGGGTCCGAAAGATCCGGATCGAGTACCACGACCGTCGTTCCGGTTTCGTCCTTCTCGAATCCAGGTAGCCCCAGACGACGTGCCGTGACATCGGCGTCCTGGTCCACCAGCGGCTCGCAATGGTCCGGGCTGGGCAGACCCCACCAGTGCCGGCCGGTGTACGGCACGCCGTCCACCGTCGTCGAGCTCAGCAGGGCCGACGCAATCAGTCGGGAACGCAACTGATCTCCCTCGCGAAACCGCGTGTAGATGAGTACGGTCCCGACCCGGGACGCGAGGAAAAACGCGCCCTTGCCGTACCCATACGTGCCGCCACCACCGTCGACGTCCTGTCGCTCGCCGCTGTTCAGCACGAACGACAACCATCCACGTTGGTTGGGTTTCGCTTCGACGTCCGATCGTGTCGGGCCGCCCAGTCCGCTGGTGCCTCGGTCCGAGACTGCGAGATAGCGGATGGTCGAGCTCCGGAACAGGTCCGGCAACGTACGGGCAGCCGTGGGGTCGCTAGGCGCGTCTGTTGCGAGGAGTTCCTTCCAGGCCGACCGGTGCGCCGGCGACACGGTAACCAGGTCGAGCTTGAACGAGACGTCGTTCGTTGTCTTCGCGTCCCAGCTGTTCTGGGCCGATTCGCGGACCAGCACGGTCAACACCGACAAGGTCGGCCGCCCCAGCTGGTTCCGGAGACCTTCCGCGGTGATGCCACCGTCGGGTCGGAACGGCTGTGCGTACCACCCGGGCTTCGTCATGCGGCCCCCAGGAAACGTCTCACGGCTTGATGCAGGTCCTCGTCCGACGGCGGAACAGTGTCAAGATCGACGTAGTACTCGATGCCGCTGACGCCCGCCGGAACCACCCCCGACGAAAATCTGGCGGGGGTGATGCTCGGAAACTCGTCGTCGACGTCGAACAGGCGCTGGTCGATCACCGAGAAGCTCGCCATCCGGATCTCGGACGAGGACAGCGGCGGAAGCCCCAGACGATCCAGACGCGAGAGGATCATGTGCGGCTCACCCACTGCCGTGCAACGATCCACGATCGACGGCACGTCGTCTGCGACGCCGGGTGCTGTCAACGCCAAGCGCAGCCATACGACTTTCAACGACCCCGTCGGCGGCCGGACGAGCTGTTCCGCGCCGTGAACGTGGATCAACCGGCCCTGCGGTGACGTCGTTGTCTTCACCTCGATCGCGTGGGGGTGGCTGCGGAAGTCCTGAGCAGCCCCGGTCGGGCCGGTCCAGGTGCTCGCCGCCTTTGCGTCGACTGCCAGGAGGTGTTCCAGGACGAGAAGCTCGCCGTACAGGCCGGCGAGCCGTTGTGAGGTCCACTGAGGCCGGCCGCCGAGAAGTTCGCGCCAGGCCTCCAGTGCCTCCGGCACTGCCCGTTCGGGCACGGACTCGCCGCGAGCGAGGACCGTGCAGATGTCCGCCACCAGGCCCGTGAAAACACCGGTCAGTGTCGTTCGCCTGCACTCCAGGTCGAGGAATCGGACCGCCTCGTCGTTCACGACCAGAGTCCGTGTCGTCAGATGCACACCCGAACTGCGTCTGTCCTCGACGTCCTTGGCGCCTTTTGCCAAGGGCACCAGCAAATGCGGAAGTCCGTACGAGTCCGACGCCAACCGCAGCGGTCCAGCCGACGTCGGCAGTGCCAGCTCGGCGCTCTGCAACGTCTTGCCGTCGCTGCGGGCACGCTTCCCGGCGAGCTCGCTCCATAGACGTTCCAGTGTTCGCCGGAGTGCTGCTTCCTGGCCGCCGCGTACACCCGTCACGGAGCAGACACCGGAACGTCGGTGTCGAGGTCCTGGTCGAGAACAGAAACGTCCTCCGGCTCCTCATCGGTTGCTGCGGGGAAGACTCGAGACAGATCGGCGGCCAGGTAGTCGTACTCGACCTCGACGTCCTGTCCTCGAACCGGCTTGGGAAAAACCAATGCCGCTCCCCAGACGACGGCAGGACCGACGACCTTCAGATCTGCGCGGTTCGGTTTCGTCGCCTTGGAGCCTGCGTCGATCGGATAGAGCAGCACCAGGCCCCTCTCGGGCTGTTGTTTCGAGCGCTCCTTCTGCAGCACGGCTCGATTAACCTCAGACACTTTCTCAAGGTTGAGGTCGAGACCTTCGTCGCGAGAACCCGTCAGCGTTTTGATGTCGGCTACATCGTCGTCGCGATTGGCGATCAAACGTGTACGCACAACGGTTCCTACGACGCTACCTCCGGGGAGCGTCACCTTCTCGAGCCCTCGGCTGGCGCCCGAGGCGCTCGATTCCGGATCGACGCCGATGACACCGATGTTCCAACTTGTCAGACCACCAGTGTTCATTCGCTTCTCGATGTATGCGGCCATCAGGTTCGCCGAGGCGTCGATCGACTTCTCGTGGAAGCGATATGTGCTCACGAATCGAAGGATGTGATCACCTGGTACGTCCCGCCACAACGGCTTGGCGGATGGTGCTGATCGGTCGAACCGGCCGTCCATGCCGCCGGCTTCCAAGAGCCTCGTGACCGCGTCGGCGTTGTCGGCGTGCCACGTCTCGGTGTCGACGCTCTTTGCAGCAGGGAAGTACCGGCTCTCGACCAGCGCACCACCGTATGCGGCCGCGGCACGGACCGCTGCCTTCTGTTTGCTCGGCGCCGTCACACGCATTTTCGGGTGGCAACGGATGCGGACCGCCATCTCGAGCGGTGTCTTGTGCTCCACGAGTAGGCGATCGATCTCGCCCCGCATCTCGGCCTCGACGGTGGCGAGGTGGGTAAACCATCGACGCATCTCAGCGGGCATGTAGATGCGCGGCAGGTCCTTGTAACCCGGACGGTAGCCGAACCACCGACCCATCTGCAGCAGCGTGTCGTAGACGTCGGACGACCTGACGAAAACGCTGACGACGAGGCCCTCTAGGGTGAGACCACGCGAGAGGGTGTTGCCACCGACGGCGATGACCGTTGCCGCACCCGACTCGTAGTCGAGCCGGTTGGTGCTCCGGTAGTGGTCCATGATGATCTTTGTGTCGGCGACGACCTGAGGCAGGAGCCCCATGACGTCCGCGCAGGCGACGCGGCGCTCGCCGAGCTCGTAGGCGGGCACGCGAGCAGTCTCCGTCTCCCACAGCGTGCGCAGCTCTGCGAGCAGTTCGTCGTCGTCCGCGGCGAGCCGTTCGCCGATCTCCAACTTGAGCTGCTCCAGCGGCAGCTTGTACGAGTCGTGCACTCGCGTGTCGGAGTGGGCATGGACGAGCATCGACGAATGCTGCGCCTTGCCGGAACGCGCTCTGCGGGCAGCAGTCGACAACCAGAACCACAGCGCGGCCTTCCGGAGCGACGGCGTCACCCCCGGCTCGAAGTCGGCGATGTCCGCCTTCTTCGCAGGCCGCATCGCGGCGACCTCACCGTCCAGGATTTCCCGGATCATGTCGAGTCCACCCGGCACGTCTGCAGGGTCCTCACCGTCGAGCGGCGAGCGTCCGAACAGGGTCTCCGGACCCTGGTAGTCCTCGCTCCTGGGCAGACTCAGGATGAAGTCGCGCGGGTAGAAGTCCTCCTTACTGACCGGATCGGCGAGCAGGTTCGCGAACGGGGTCGCCGTGTAGCCCACGTAGCACACCCTCGGCAGCTGCCGAAGAACGTCAGCGATCAACGGGTTGATACTTTTCGTGGCAATCGTCGCCTGGTCGGCCTCGTCGTCGATCAGCAGAGCTGGGCAGTTCTGCAGATGCGCCCGAGCGTCGGCGAGCCACTTCTTCAGCTTGCGCAGAACAACAGCGTTCTTCTTGACCACGAGCAGAAGATGCTGATCCTTCGCGGCGAGAAGGGCGGCCGGATTCGGCGGCGGGGTGAAGTCGTGCTCGGGGGTCGTGATCTGGTGCCACAGGGGAGGGTTCAGCCTGACCACGTCGCGGATCAGCCTCGTCTGCGTCTGACGCCGGAGGGCGTTGTGCACGCCGGAGAGCACGATGAACATCCGGTAGCCACGGTCCGCGGCCTTGCAGATGACAGCCGTGAAGTTGCTGGTCTTGCCGGATTGGACGTGGCCGACCACAAGCCCGCGCGAGTCGAACCCAGGCGTCGCCGGATGATCCAGCATGGCGACGACCTTTTCGGAGGCTTCGTTGATCGTGTCGACGGCATCCGAATCCAGGGTTCTCCGCAGGTGTGCTTCGAACGCGGGCCAGTTGCGGTCGCCCTTGCGGGGACCCGTGTACCACGGCGTCGTGTTCTCCCGGCCCAGGCCCAAGGGCTCCTTGAGCTCAAGGATCTTGGTCGTCTCGACCTCGTGCCGCTTGATGAGCTCGGCGATGAGGTCCTCGGGAACCGAAAGGCTGCGGAGCTGCTGCGTGACCTGGTGCGGCGGCGCGTGGTCGAGGAAGTTGCGATAGGTCTCCCACGCGCCGCTGATGCGCGGATCGTTCTCAGACATCAGGCACCTCGATTCAAGGACGCATCACAGTTCGCTGGTCTGGTGTTGCACACGTCGGCGTGACCGTTCACCAGGTGATCGGCGACAGAGATGCGACTTCGGAGCTTCGCTGCTGGAGGTCGAAGCGGTGGGGTGTGCACGAAACCCTTACTAGCATCCTGGATCATCACCGCGGTAGTCGTGACGGCTTCGGTGTAGTTCGACCCGGTGAAACTCATCCGAATGTCTCATTGCGTACTCGTGCGTCGGTCCGACGGATCCCGGCCCGACAATCACTCGCGGCCGGGGACGGTTCGGCGTGACGCCGGTTGCATCGTCGTCTCGAGCGGTGATCCCGGCCGCTCCATCGATGTTCTCCATCGAGTGCGCTGTGCGATGGTCAGTGTTCGTGATCAGCGGACCGCCGCAGCTGGAACGCGGTAGGCTGGCTCGAGTTCCCGAGATGCATACCGCGGATACGCGTTTGAGCGGAGTGTTGCTAGAGCCGCGATGCGGCGACCCGTCGCGGACAGGCAGACGCTCGTTCCCGGAATTGGACCACTTCCGGACGATGGGGGCTCCGTCGTTTGCCGCCGATGTCGAGCCGTGAGTCGAACTCGCAATCCTTTGGGCTACTGCTTCCCGAATCTGGCGGTAGGTAGTCTTATGGCCCCGATCGGCGACCCGAAACTGGGGATTGCTGGAAAATACTGGAAGATTTACAGTCGTGGTTGTAGACGGTGTAGAGGCGCAGGAGCGACCCACTGACGAGTCGCGTGGGGATCGTGGATCGGGCACAAGCTGTCTTGCTCCTGGGGAGCAGCAATGACTGGTGACCCGAGTTGGCGGCAGCCCGATCCGGCATTGGTGCATTGGCAGCTGCTGGAACTGGTTCGGAACACCGCCGACGCCCCGCACCGCAGTGGTGCCCACGGACGCGTTGAGCTGCGACTGGCAGGCGACACGCTGTACTGTGCCAACGAAGGCGAGCCCATCACACAGGCTGGCCACGAGGCCGTAGGCCATGCCTTCCTGGGTTCAAAGCGCGGCGAAGAGATCGGCTGGCTCGGTCTGGGCTTCAAGTCGTTCCTCGGAGTCAGTCGACACCCCGCCGTCTTCAGCCGGTCAGTTAGCTTCGACTTCGACGGTGACAGGTCTCGGCTCGAGCTCCTTGTCGTAGATCCGCACGCCAGCCCGTTTCTCGTCCTGCGCCTTCCGTTGTTTGTCGGCGTCGAACATGAGCTGAGGACGGACGAGACCTTGCAGGGCCTTGCGTCCTGGGCGCAGACCGTGGTCCGCCTTCCGCCGTCGAACGGCCGCTCGCGGCTCGTGGGGGAGATGCGCGAGTTCTCACGAGAGTTCCTGCTGTTCGTCCTGAACGTGTCGGCCCTCCGTCTGAAGATCGACGGAGATGCCGACATAGGCCGGTCCCTGGGACGGAGTCTGCGGCGCCGTAACGCAGCGGAGCGGCGGATGTCTCGTGCGTACCACGAAGATCCTGGCCATGTGGAGTCCGGCACTGGCATCGAGATCCAGACGTCGCAGGACAGTTGCGGCTGCAAGGAGATCCACGAACTCGTGCAGAACGGCGCGGATGCGCTGAGGGAGGCGTTGGGTAACACCGCTGTCCGACGGCAGGGCGCCGACATGAGGCCTATCGTTTGCCGACTTGCCGCTCCGCGCCGCCTGCGTTCTTCCATCGCAGTACCGAACGTTGGGCATGTCCGGCCGGAAAGCTGCAAATGCTCGGCGATTACGAAGCGCGGCAGGCGTCGAGTTGCGGAACGTCAACTTCGGCACGGACGCTGCGTCGTCAATTCGGCAGCTGCCCCTTGCGAAGGTGTAATCGGTCGCGGTGCAGCGACCGCGGATGCGAGGAGTGCTCGTTCGTGGCGATGACGACGCGGCAGGCCTGGACGCCGGACCCCGGTCTTGTGAAGCAGGTCGAGGAGCAGTTCGAAGGGGCGATAAAATCGTATCGGGCCCTCCCCACGTTGATCCCGGAGCATGCAGGCCTCGAGGAATCGATCAGGACTGGCGGATACGCCAACCGGACCCTGCTCGAGCTCGTCCAGAATGCCGCAGATGCGATGTCCGGAGACAACGGCACTCACGACGGTGCGGCCGGTCGTGTCGAAATCGTGCTCGACACCGAGAATCGGAACCTGTACTGCGCCAACGCGGGGCGTCCGTTCACGGAGAGCGGATTGACGTCGATCATGCACGCGTATCTCAGCGCCAAGCGGGGCGACGAGATCGGGCGGTTCGGCCTCGGGTTCAAGTCCGTTCTCGCTGTCTCCTCGGCGCCGCAGGTCTTCAGCCGTTCGATCTCGTTCGAGTTCAATTCGCCAGCCGCCCAGGCTCGTCTGGCCGAGATCGGCTTCGCGGCCAAACGCTATCCGATCCTGCGAACGGCGACGGTTGTCGACGCCGGCACCGCGTTCGTCGAGGATCCAGTCCTGGCCGACCTGGCCGAGTGGGCGGTCACCATCGTCAAGCTCCCGCTGGCGACCGGACTCGATCGGCTCCGCGGGGAGATCGAGAACTTCGCCTCAGAGTTCCTGCTCTTCGTCGGTGCAGTGCGGGAGGTGAGGCTCCGGGTCCTCGGTCTGAACGGTCTCGATACGAGTCACCGTTCACGCGATTTCGGCGACGGCGTTCTCAAGATCGAACGGCCGGACGGCAGTGGCGAGGAGTGGATCGTCGAGAACCGGATGCATGAGTCGAGTGCCGAAGCGCGCGCTGCGGTGGGGGAGGCGGTGTCACGCAAGCGGGTCAAGGTGACTGTCGCGATTCCGAAGCGGCATTCGAGGCTGCGGATCGGTAAGTTCTGGTCCTACTTCCCGCTGGTCGACAACACCTCTGCATCTGCCCTCTTCAATGCGCCTTGGAGTGTCAACGACGACCGGACGACACTGCTGGAGAACACCTACAACCGAGAGATCCTCGGTACGGTCGCCGAGATGTTCGTGGACTTGCTCCCGAGGCTGAGCGGGGACGACGACCCGGCCGGTCATCTCGACTACATGCCGGCGCGTGGCAAGGAATGGTTGTCGTTCGGCGACAGACTGCTCTGCGCCTATGTGCCGAGGTTCGCAGCGAACCGGCAGCTCGTGCCCAACGCTTCCGGGACGCTGACGGGCGCGAAAGAGTTGAAGCCGCTCGATTTCTCTGTCGAGGTCGATACCGAGGTCCATCGAGCGTGGATCGACTCCCCCAACACCGGCGACAACGTTCCTCATTGGCGCTGCTACACGACGCCGCAACGTTTCACCCGCCTTCGTCAGCTGTTCACGGAGGCGGCGTCGGGCGGTGGAATCGACGCGGAGAGCCGCGACGTCAAGAAGGCGCTTGAGGTCATGCCGAAGCGTGGATTCCTGACGTGGCTGCGCGAATGGGCCGAGGGGTCGGACGCGGCGTCCGCCGCGAAAGCCTTCAAGTTCGTCACCGGGTACAAACGACGTGCCGACGTCGAGAACGCCAAGGTCATCCCGACCACCGCGGGTCTGCGTGCGCTGGTGGACAAGAACGCCGTCTTCATCAACCAGGAGGAGGGCGTCGAGATCGAAGGGGCGGTTTTCGTATCGGCGGATTTCCTCGCCCAGCCCGGTGTGGACAAGGCCCTCCGTGATGCCGGCTTCCGAGACCTGGACCCACTCGCGATCCTCAACGCCCGGCTGGCGAACGTCTCCGTGTCGCCCGGTGACGAGCAGTTTACCAAGCTCTGGGACGCGGTTCTCGGCCTGCCGGTCGACAGGGCCGTGAGAACACTGTCCGAACACTCGTCCGTCGTGAAAGTGCCGACGCGCGACGGTGGGTGGGCATGGCCCCGGCAGGTGTTCGATCTCGACCCGTATCTGGGCGACGGCCTGGCGTCGAGGAGTCTAGACCGCACGCGCTGCCTGCCGGAGGTCGCCTACCGGCTGGGCGTAATACGTGAGCCGGTCAAGGAATACCCGCTCGAGGACGAGCCTTGCTTCGAGGACTATCGAGACTGGGTGTTGGAGGCTGTCCGAGCGGTGCAAGGCCCGGGCGAGCGTCCCGTCGAGCGCATCGAGATCTACCCCGGCAAGGGCCCTGGCCCTTTCTCCATGCTCTCCATCCTCCGGGATGCGGGGGCCCCCGATCGCGTACGTGAGTCTTGGACGGTCGGTCTGGTCACCGCCGGAAGTCCGGATTGGACCTGCGAGGACGTCGACACGGGGGCCGCCTATCACGTGCAGTCTCCGGTTCGATGGGCGGCGGAGCAGGCCGGTCTGCTGAGCTCGAACCAAGGATTCCGTCCACCCGCCGAGGTGGTCTCGCCGACGCTGGTCAGGTACGAGAAGCTGCTTCCGCTCCTGCGCGGATCCGGGCAGGGGCAGGTCGCTGCTACGTTGGAGCTCCCGGATCAACTCGACGCGGTCCCGGTTCCGGTGCTCAAGGAGGCGCTCGAGGCGGAAGCGTTCGCGTCGTCGATCCCGGACGCCGTCCTCGTCGAGTTCATCACGAAGGTGTGTCGTGTGGCGTACGAGAACGCGCCACCTCCGAGGATCCCTGCCCGGATCAAGCGTACGATCGAGGCCCGCCCGCCGTCGTCGGTCTACCTCGCCACGACCGACGAGCAGGAGCAGTATCTGTCCACCCGTCAGCGGCCCTATCTGCGGGTCACGGATGAGCGGTCCACAGAACTCGTCGAGTCGGTGGGATGCCGTCGGTTCGAGGACAGCTTCGCGTTCTCGATGCTGGTGGAAGGGCTGCAGGATGCCGAACGCATCGTCGATGTCTTCACGGGACTTCGGGGCACGCACGTCGCGGACGCGGTGAACAACGCGACCGTCACGCGGGCGATCCAGATCGCCAAGCGGGTCTCGACGGAGGACGGGGTCGAGGACCATTCGCTCGATTTCTACCGCGACGGTCCGGCTCTCTTCGTCCGCAGCGATGCGGACGAGCGCCGGACACTCAGATTCGTCAACGAAGCATTCGATCTGAGTCTGACGAACGCGGAACTGGACGGGGTCCTGAAGACCGGGCTGGACCATCGCCTGGAAGCCTTGAGGCAGGAGGCCAAGGCGGCTGTCACCGACGCCGACCGATTGGACGTCTATTTCGGCCCGGACGACCTGCGTGAAGCGCTGCCCAAGGGCCTGTGGCAGGCGCTCGAGGCGCAGGGCTTGGTCGACGGCCGGACCTCCGTCGCCGAGCTCTTCCTCACCGTGTTCGGCGCGGACTCGGTGAAGCAGTTGAAAGAGCTCTTCCAGGTGGCCGGGTTCCCCGACGTCCCGAATCAGTGGGCGGGCGGCGCGGCCACGATCTCCTGGCTGCGCAGGATGGGCTTCGGTACCGAGTACGCCGGCCGGCGGGAGATTCGGAGGGCCGACGAGTTCATTGTCGACGGCGCCGTCCGGCTCAACCCGCTTCACGATTTCCAGCTGGAGATTAGCCGGCAGCTCCGGGACGTCCTCACATCGCGTGAGGCGAACGTTCGCCACCAGAAGGCGATGGTGGAACTTCCGACCGGTGCCGGCAAGACGCGCGTCGCCACGGAGACGGTGCTGAAACTCTTCATCGACGGCAGCCTCCGTGGTCCCGTACTCTGGATCGCGCAGTCGTTGGAGCTCTGTGAGCAGGCCGTTCAGACCGCGAGTACGGTATGGAGAGGGCTCGCCGACGAACGGCCGCTCGCGATCGGGCGTCTTTGGGACGGCAACACGGTCCACGAGCCCGATACCGAATTCAGCTTCATCGTGGCGACGGATGCACAGCTGGACGTCGTGCGTAACGCACCCGAGTACGAGTGGCTGAGCCGCCCCGCCGCGGTCTTCGTCGACGAGGGACACCGAGCCGGCAATTCTGAGCGCTACACCCGGATCCTCGGCTGGCTGGGTGTGGCCGGACGAGGGTGGGAGCGTCCCTTGGTCGGGCTGTCCGCCACACCGTTCAAGGGAACGTCGGAGTCGGCGACCATCGCCCTTGCCAGCCGGTTCGGCAATCGCAAGTTGGAGGCCTTCGGCGGCGACGCGTATCGGCAGCTGTCTGCGAGTGGAGTGCTCGCCCGCGTCAGGCACGAGGTGCTGCCCGGCATCGAGGTGGTCCTGCGCCCGGACGAGAGGGCCGAGGCGACCAACCGGCGCTCCCTCAGCCGCTCCGTCCTCGACCGAGTCGGCCAGGACCACGTACGCATGTCGATCCTCGTCAATCACATCATGGGGTTGGACAGCACTTGGCCGGTGCTGGTCTTCACACCAAACGTTCTCTCCGCGCAGGTGCTCGCTGCCACGCTTCGCTACCGCGGTGTCGAGGCGGCAGCGGTGAGTGGGCAGACCGGTCGACAGCAGCGCAGCGACATCATCAGAAGGTTCAAGGACAACAAGATTCGGGTTCTGACCAACTGCGACCTTCTGATCCAGGGGTTCGACGCTCCGGGTGTCCGGGCGCTCTACATCGCACGACCGACGCTCAGTCCGAACGCCTACATCCAAATGGCCGGCCGCGGCCTCCGCGGCCCGGCGAACGGGGGGAAGGAGGAGTGTCTGATCGTCGACATGGCGGACAACTTCGGGGACCTCAGCGACTGGCTCGGATATCGGGAGTACGAGCACCTCTGGCAGGAGCAGAGCGCATGATCCTCGTCCCGGACCTCGCTGACATCGAGAAGATTGCCGTCAGCGACGCCGAACGGCGCGTCGCCCGACTTCTTCGCCAGATCGACTCTGATCCCGAGGCGGTCGCCTTTCATTCCGTCAAGTTGCGATCGCACGCCTACAAGCAGCAGGCGGAGGCAGATCTGGTCGTCCTGTGGAAGAGGGTCGTCATCCTCGTCGAGGTCAAGGGCGGCGGTGTCAGCAAGCACGACGGGGTCTGGTACTCGGTCGACCGACGCAACGACTGGCACAAGCTCCCGGGTTCGCCGATGGATCAGGCACAGTCCGCCATGTACGCGCTGCGCGACATTCTTCGGGAGGAGGGCATCGGCTGGTTCGCGCACGAGGCGGTCGTCATTACTCCGGACATCGACTCGCCCCCACATGCGGTCGGTTGGCAGCCGACGCACTGGCTGGCCAAGGACGACATGAGCGTCACAGGCCTCACCACGGCGCTCGATGTGGTGGCCGCGGGCGCCCGGACGCCGCCCTTCGGCCAGAAGCAGGCGCGAATCGACGAATTGCGTGCCCGCCTGTTCGGGGAATTCACCAGGATGCCGGTGCTCGACGCGCAGCGAGGAGCTGTGATCGAGGAGCAGAACCGCGCCACGGCCGGCCAGGCGAGGGTGCTCGCCGCGCTCGCGCGCAATCCGCGCGTGATGGTGTCGGGCGGCGCCGGCACCGGTAAATCGCTGGTGCTCGTCGAGGCGGCCAAGCAGGAGGCTGGCCATGGCAGATCGGTCCTGATCACGTTCCGCTCGCCGGAGTTGCTTCCCTTTTTCAAGGCGCACGTCGGCGATCGCGTCATCGACGTCGTGCCCTTCGACCTGTTGACGCCGTCGAGCCGCTACGACGCCGTGTTCGTCGACGAGGCGCAGGACCTCATGACCGCCGAACGGATGGACCAGCTCGATGCGGTGGTCGCCGGTGGGCGAAGCTCGGGCCGCTGGCGGATGTTCCTCGACACGAACAATCAAGCACACGTCGATGGGTGCTTCGATCAGGTCATCTACGACTACGTCTCCGAGGAAGCCTTCCTGCTCGACCTGGACCTCAATGTCAGGAACACCGCGGCGATCGTGACGATGGTTCAGGAGTACATCGGCGCGGACGTCGGAGATCCGGGCATCGTCCACGGTGAAAAGGTTCAATGGCACCAGCCCGAGGGTGCACCGGACGTCGCGGCGGCCGACAAGGTGGCGACGGACCTCGTCTCCGGTGGCGTCCGGCGGCAGGACATCTGGATCATCAGTGCGACCTCGACCGCAGCCCGCTCGGTGACCGAGCGTGGATTCACCGTCATGAGTCCGCGACACGCCAAGGGCCTCGAGGCGGAGAACATCATTGTTTGCGATCTCCCGGCCATCTACGACCGGGCGGGAACGGCGGCGTTCTACGTCGCGGTGACGCGGGCGCGCGTGTCGTTGCACATCGTCGCATCCAAGGAGGACAGGAAGCGGCTTCGGGAACTCGTCCGACCGGGATCGGTGGCGAAATGAGCAGGACGACCGCGCAAGAGATCGCGCTGCGGCATCTTCGATCTGCGTACGTCGGACCGGACGGCGGTGACGACGAGGTCGTTCTCAACATGCCCGACCGCCAGTACGCCGTCGGCATGCTGTTCCCTGTGGCCTCGTCGCCACCCATGCAAGAGGAGTCCGACGAGACGGAAGTCGAGGCTGACGTCAGCTCCGGTGACGTCGAGGAGAGCGGGGCCGGCGTTCCACTCGCCGAGGACTGGCGTCCGTCGTCCGCCGCGATCTCCTTCATCACGGATCGGCCGGCCGTCGTCTGCGGATTCTCGGGCGGTACCTATCGGCCTGTCCAAGGCGACGGCCCGCCGCGCTGGCAACGGCATCCATTCCGTTTCGAGGGCGTCGAGCTCACCCGGGAGACGCCGCCGCACCAGCTCAAGGCTGGCGAGGTGCCGATCGAGATCGGATCGAGATGGCGGCCCTACGGTGACCGCTATCTGGTGACGACGCATGCGCGTGTCCTGTCAAGGTCGACGGGCGACGACCGGCAGGATATCGCCCTGATGCTCTTCCAGATCGCGCTCGACGTCTCTCCGGCCCCGGGCGGGCAGATCTTCGAGTACGACATCTCCCGTGCCTTCGACCTGGACGCCGAGTCCGCAGAGCTGCGACTTCGGTATCGGGACAAGAGGGTTTATGCGGTCGGGCACGGCATGGCAGCGGATTGGGAGCTCGCCGACGGTACCTGCAGCCGGATCTTTCTCGATCCGGTTCCGGCGTTCGTCGTGCCGACAGTCGAGACCATCGGTTTCGATCCAGAGTCGGTCGAGGCCGAGGCGCTGGGCCTCGCCAACCTCGCGCTCATCGACACGCAGCCCGAGAGGGTCGTGTCGATGCTCGACGCCTTCGTCAGCGCCTTTTCCGACTGGGTCTGCGGGCAGGAGACTCGTGTCGAGGGATTCGGGTCGAGGGCGGCAACGGCGCGTGCGATCACCGACCGGGCCGGCGAAGCGGCCGCTCGTATGACGGCTGGCGTCGACCTGTTGCGTGATCCTGAGCGCGGGGCGTTGAGGACGGCGTTCGCGCTGGGGATGACCGCCATGCGTTCGCAGATGCGCCAGACCGCCGTCAGGGCCGGCAACGATCCCGCCGAACCTCGCTGGCGTCCGTTCCAGTTGGGCTTCCTGCTGGTTGCACTGGCCTCGACGGTCGACGAGAAACACGGCGACCGCGAACTCGTCGACCTCATCTGGTTCCCTACGGGCGGAGGCAAGACGGAGGCATATCTCGGGCTCGCGGCGATCGAGATCTTCCGGCGTAGGATCGCATACGGCACTAAGGGTGCGGGCACCGCCGTCATCACCCGTTACACCCTGCGTCTGCTCACTGCGCAGCAGTTCCAGCGAGCGGCGTCACTCGTGTGCGCGATGGAGCTTCTCCGCCGCCAGGATCCGCGGGCGAGAGGCATGGCGCCGTTCTCCATCGGCCTGTGGGTCGGCAACGAGGTGACGCCCGGGACCAAGAAGGACGCAAAGGCCGCTCTCGACCGACTCCACAAGGCAGCCAAACCCGAGGAAGCGAACCAGTTCCAGGTTGAGAGCTGTCCGTGGTGCGGCGCGGCGTTGATCCCCGGTTCGCGGCAGACCGACCGCAGCCGGTACGGCATTCGCGTCCAGGGTCACGACGTTGTCATTCACTGCACCAGCACGGACTGCCCGTTCTACGACGAACTGCCCATCGCGGTGGTCGACGAGGTGCTGTACGAGGAGCCGCCCACGATCCTCCTGGCGACGGTCGACAAGTTCGCCCGACTCCAGTTCAAACCGGAGGCTGGGCGACTGTTGGGCCTCAACACGACGTTCCACCAGCCTTCGATGATCATTCAGGACGAGCTGCATCTGCTGTCGGGGCCGTTGGGGACCACTGTCGCCGTGTTCGACGCGGTGATACAGATACTGCTGAGCCGAGGCGGTTCGACGCCTAAGATCATCGCCTCGACAGCCACGATCCGTGCCTCGGCCGAACAGGTTCAAGGCCTGTACGGGCGCGAGGTCGCCCTCTACCCGCCGGCCGGCCTCGACGGCGACAGAACGTTCTTCTCCCGACCGGTGGCGAGCGGTGAGGGCCGTCTGTACATCGGGCTCATGCCGCAGTCCTTGTCGCAGGTCTCCGCGGTCGTCGCTGCTGCCGCACCCTTGATCGAGATTGCCGAGGTGCTGTCACAGGTCGCCGACTCGGGTGCGACGCGAGACTCGTACTGGACCGCGGTGATGTACCACAACAGTCTCCGCGAGCTCGGCCGGACGGGAACGCTGGTCGTCGACGACGTCAACGGGCGCCTGGAGCCGCGAGCCGACCGGCTCAGCCTGCCGCTGCGGCGTGTCCGTGCCGATCGGGTGCTCGAGTTGACCAGCAGGCGCGGGCCGGAGGAACTTCCCAACGACCTGCGCGAACTCGCGCGCAGCGCGGACAGCACCGACCAGGCCGTCGACGTCGTGCTGTCCTCCAACATGCTGTCGGTCGGCATCGACATCCCGCGCCTGGCCCTGATGCTGATGGTCGGACAACCCAAGACGACCGCGGAGTACATCCAGGCGACCAGTCGTGTCGGCCGCGGCCGGAATAATGGCATCGTCACGACGTTGTTCAGGTCCAATCGAGCGCGTGATCGCTCACATTTCGAAACCTTCCGGGGGTACCACGAGGCGCTCTACCGCAGCGTGGAGCCCACGAGTGTCACCCCTTGGTCGATGGCCTCGCGAGAGAGGTCGTTGGCGGGTGCTCTGGTGGCGTTGCTCCGTCATGCCGTCCCGAGCCTCGCGGCGAACGACGCGGCTGCGCAACTCGATCTCGACGACAGCCGGATGAGCCAGGTGATCGACCGGCTCGTATCGACATTCCTCGGGCTGGTGAGCCGATCGGAACAACTCGAGGCGCAGGAGACCAAGGATGAGATCTGGCGGCTCCTACGGGATTGGGACCGTCGCGCGAAGGTGGCGAGGGACGCCGGAGACACGCTGCTCTACGACCGTCACAAGAGCGACGACGAAGCGTTGTTGAAGCGGTTCGGGCAGAGCGGTGAGGGTTGGCTCGTCGCCGACTCGATGCGGTCGGTCGATCCGAACGTCGCCGTACAGGTGCGTGAGCCTTTGGAAGAGGGGTCCGGTGGAGCGAATCCTGCATGACCTTCGCCTTTCCGAGACGGTTACGCCGTTCGGGGTGGGAGCGGTTGTCGACGTGCTCGGTGAGTCATTGATCGCCTCCGATACATCATGGTGGGACACCAGGTCGGCGCCCGAGATCAGCTGTCAACGCCTGCTGGCACGCCTGGACCCTGGTGTCCTCAGGCAGGCGCCTGCTCACTCAGGGCGGGCGGCCAAGGAGACCGCACACCTCTTCTACTGGCGGTTCCCGGGCTGGCGATTCTGTGAACGGTGCACCAAGTTGTCGCAGATCACCGGCAAGAGCAAAGGCCGTTGGGTCAACCGCTGCGACTGCGGCGGAGCTCTCGTACCCATGCGTTACGTCGCCGTCTGCGACAAGGGAAGTCATATCCAGGACATTCCGTGGTTCAAGTGGGCGCACCGGGGCATGGACGCCGGCGTCACCGACGCCGTGCGGTTCTGCAAGGCGTACAAGGAACTGAAGTTCGTGCGTTCGTCTCAGCGCGGCGAAGGTCTGTCCTCGCTGAGCGTCGAATGCAACGGGTGCAGGCGTTCCCGTCCGCTCTCCGCCCTGGTCGGCATAGAGTCCCTGCACCGCGACGGCGTTCGATGCGAGGGTCGGCAGCCCTGGCAGGACCCAAGCTCGGACCAAATCTGCGATCACCGGTTGATCGCCGTTCAACGGGGCGCCACCAGCAACTACATCGCTGAGTCTCTCTCGGCGCTCGACATCCCGGAGGAGACCCTGCCGTCCGTTGCCCGTACGGAGGCGATCCGGAGTCATGAGCTCTTCTGGAGAATGGTGGCCGACAACGGCGGACCCAAGTCCGAAATGTTCGCGGAGATGATCGCTGAGGAAGTCGGTATCCCGGTCGAGGAGGTCTTGAGAACGGCATCCGATGAAGAGGATGAATCGGGCGGTGCTGCCCTTTTGGATCTCAAGGACGGCGAGTGGGCCGCCTTCCTCAAGAAACTGGAGAACGGCAGAGATCATGGAGTGGGTGACTTCGTCGTCGACGGGTGGGCGGTGGCCAGCCATTCCACCTGGCCGCAGGCGCTGACGAGCCGGCTCGGAGGGGTCGGTCAAGTGCGCCGCGTCCGCGAGGTGAGGGCACTTCGCGGTTTCCGTCGGTACGACGCCGGTGCTGTCTTCATCAATGCGGATCTCGGTCCAAAGCGGAAGAGGAAGTCGGTCTTTCCGGCCATCGAGCTGTTCGGGGAGGGCATCTTCCTCCGGTTCGACGAGGAGCGGCTGACCGAATGGGAGAGGGCGTCCGAGGTCAGGGCGCGCGCGGACATTCTGATGCAGAGGCGTAGGGCCAGTCAGTGGGCAGAACGCCTACCTGTGCCCGAGCCGCGCTTCGTCGCCCTGCACACAATCGCTCATCTGCTGATCCGGAGGCTCGCGTTCGCCAGTGGGTACGCATCGGCATCGTTGCAGGAACGCGTCTACGCGCACTCCGACAGGCCGGATCGAACCGCAGGTATCTTGATCTACACGGCGGCCGGCGACGCACAAGGAACGCTCGGGGGTCTCGTTCGCCTGGGTGAACCCGATAAACTTCTCCCCCTCCTGCTTGCTGCATTGAGCGACGCGGACGTCTGTTCGAACGATCCTGTGTGCATCGAGAGTGACCGGCAGGGCGCATCGTCCCTCAACCTGTCGGCCTGTCATGGGTGTGCGCTTGTCAGCGAGACATCGTGCGAGACTGCCAATCGACTGCTCGATCGACAATTGGTGCTTGGTGGAGCCAATGTGCCCGGACTGCTCGACGATGTCCTGGATCAGGCGCGTCGGATAGGCGGATGACGCCGAGCCGTACCTGCGTATCACGGTCTTGGACACCGCTGACCAGTCGATCGCGCTGCCGGACGCGGCTGTGCGCCGCCGGTCTTGCGTGCTGCGCGGGGCTGGTGCGCTTCGTGAAGTTGTCAGCGGCTGGACCTACGACTGACTCGTCTGGTATTGGAATTGAGCTGAGCCAGTCGAAGCCCCGTGGCGTCGCTACCGCCGTCGGGGTACGAGCGCGGCTGCCGCCTCCGCAGCGTCCCGAGCCACCTGCGGCAGAACCGACGTGTACGTGTTGGCGGTGAGCACGATGGTCGAGTGCCGCAGCATTGCCTGGATGGTCTTGATGTCGGCGCCGCCGGCGAGGGCGAGCGTCGCGGCGCCGTGGCGGAGGTCGTGTAGCCGTATCGGTGGCAGGCCGGTTTCGGCGATGGCTTCCTTGAATCGGCGGGTGACGTAGTCGGGGTGGATCATGCTGCCGTCCTCGCGGGTGAAAACGAGGCCGGTCTCGATCCATGCCGCGCCGGCCCGCTCCCGTAGGTCGTCCTGGTGTTCGAGGTGTTCGCGGAGCAGCCGGGCGGTGATGGTGTCCAGGGCGATGGTGGCTTCACTGCCGTCAGTCTTCGGGGCCGTTAGATTGAGTTTCCAGGCTTCGACGACGACCTGGTGCCGCACGGTGAGAGTCAGGGCGTCGAGGTCGGCGCGGTGCAGGCCGCAGGCTTCGCCACGACGGAGGCCGCGCAGAGCGATGAGGTGGTACATCGCGTACAGCGGGTCGTCGATGATGTGGTCGAGGAACGCGCCGGTCTGTTCGGCGGTCCACACCATGACCGGGGACGGGATTCTGCCGGTGCGCCGCCATTCGGCGACGCGCTGGTCGGTCCAGACGAGCGGCTTCGCCGACCGTGCCGGTGGCAGTTCGATGTGGGTGGCCGCGTTGTAGGTAATCGTGTGGCGGCGCATGGCGTGGTTGAGCGCGGCGCGCAGTGCGGCCTGGATGCGGCGCTGCGCGGTCGGTCCGACCGGCTTCATCGTGCGCCGATCGCCGACAATGCGAGAGCCGAGGTTTGAGGTCCGGATCGGCGCGGAGGGTCTCCAGTTCCTCGTTGCGGGCGTTGGTCGCGTCGAACATCGCAGCGACATGCTCGCCGGTCAGCCGTACCAGCTTGATATGGCCGAGATGTGGCTTGAGGTACTTGCGGATGTTGTCGGCATAGTTGCGGCGGGTGGTCTCGCGGAGCGAGCGGCGGCTGGCGAGCCAGTGGTCGAGCCATTCGCCGACGGTGATGTCGTCGTGTTCGCCGTCGCTGTGCAGCAGCCGGCGGACGGTGGCCTGGTCGGGGAGCGGCTCGCGACGGCTGATCGCTGCGGCGATGAGGTCGCCGATGCGGGTGGCATCGTCGGTGTCGTCGGCCATCGCGAGCAGAGTGCGGATGCGGTCGAGTTCGGCGTCGGCGTCAGCCTTGCTGGCGAAGCCGCCGCGGCGCAGCGGTCGGCGTTTGCCGTCGGCGGTGGGCGGGAGTTCGCACTGGTACTGCCAGACGCCGTGCGTCGGGTGCCACGAGCCGCCGGGGCGGCGCAGTTTTGGGCACGAGCGGCCGTTCGGGCGGCCGGTGTCGGGGTTGACGCAGCTACACCGCTTGTAGGTGGTGCCTTTCAACCTTGCCTCCTAACGGGCGGTCGGACCGTGTCCATCGACACTTCACTTAGCGCGCCGGTCAAGTCGCCGGTACCGGCGGGATCGACGATGGCGAGGAGATACGCGACTGAGACGCGGTAGCGGCGACCGACGCGCAGCACCGGGACGGGGAAGTCGCCGGCGGCGAGCGCGTAGGCGGTGGAGCGGCCGATGCCGAGGACAGCTGCGGCGGTGGGCAGGTCGGTGACGGCGCCCAGGGCGCGGACGTCGTCGACGGTCCAGATGGGCGGATTGGTGGTGGACGCGGTCGTTCCTTTCGGAGGACTGGAATCGGCTCGCGTTCCGTCGCAGAGCCGGTGACTATTGCGGAGTGCGTGATCCGGCGCGGCTCGACGATCCCGAGAACTGGTCCGGCGGCTTCTACGAGCTCGACATCGAGCTCGGCAGAGCCGATCCGGTGCGCCTACAGGCGGCGTTGATGGCGCTGTGGGCTGCCGCTGGTATCGACGGCTGTTATGCGGATCCCCGGATGGCAAACGGGCTGACGGCGGTACCGCTGAATGTGTCGTCACTCGAGGAGCACGGACTGCTCGCCGGGATCGTGACGCTGCCTTCCGGCCATCGTGTCGTTTGCGCCTGCACTTCGGTCGAATTCGACGACGGCCAGCAGTGGCTGACCTTGAACCTTCCGCTCGGCGCTCTCGCTCGTACCGATCGGCGTATCGGGGCGTTCCCGTTCGGCGAGGATGGCGGTCCTGTGTCGTTGCGCTGGCGGCATCAGCTCGACGCTTGGCTGGGTACCGTCGCTGATGCTGTCCACGCGGAGGTCGGGGTCGCCTGCGCGGTCATCGGGTTCGAGATCGATGCTGGGAAGGACGCCGCATCGTTCGCGGCGGGCCTGCCTGAGGAGCGGTGGGAGGCGATCGCGCTGCCGGGGCCGGGCGGCTTGGTCCATACGCCGGCCAACCGGTGAACGGATCACGAGGCGGGTAGCTCCGCGAGGCGGTACCGGTACCAGCCGGCTTGGGCGATAGCCCACACTTCGCCGACCGGTGACCATGAGCCGGCGCGGTGGCCGGTGGCGACCGGCACGATCGGCGGCTGGTCAGTCAGTATCCGTTGGAGGTTGCGTTCTCGAGCGGGGCTGTGCAGCCAGAACAGCATCAGCCAGAGCCGGCCGAGATGGCGGGCGAGCTCGGTGTACCCGTCGAGCTTGTCGATGAGCGTGCCCACTGGCTCGGTGTTGTTGTCGTACTCCAGGAAGAACGGCACGGTGACGCCGTGCTCGGTCCACTCGCCGTACCCGTCGGGGCGGAATGGATCGGTGCCACGACTGTCGCGCCGGCCTGTGAGCACGGCGTGACGTGGTGGCCCTGAGATCCAGCAACTCTCGACCACCGACTTCGCCGAGTATGGGGTGACCGGCCGAGTGCTGGACGGTTTGCGGGCTCGGTTCGCAGAGCGGCGTAGCAGGCTGTTCGGCAACGGCCGGTCGTAGTGCGGATCCTCGTGTAAGAATCGCCCGGCCGTGTGGGCGGGTGCGCTGCGGTGCTCAGACTGACGTTCGCCCGGCGGTCTTGGTGAAGCCGAGTTCGCGATAGCCGGGCATGCGCCGTTGGAGTGAGGCGGCGAGGATCGGTGTTGCCGGGTCGTGGTAGTCGTGGACCTCGGCAATCTCCTTGCCGGGCGCCGTGCGGATCACGCGGCCGGCGCATTGGATGAGCAGGCCGTCGTAGGAGATCGGGCCGGCGAGGAAGAGGGTGTCGAGCGCTGGGGCGTCGAAGCCCTCACCGATGAACGGCGTGGTGCCGATGACGAGCAGGCCGTCACCGGCCTTGGCGTCGTCGAGCCGGTCGACGGCGGCCCGCCGGTCGGTGGCGCTCATCGATCCTTGTAGGACGAGCGCCTGGTGGCCGCGCGTGGCGAGCATCGCGGTGAGGGCCTCGACGTGGGCGACGCGGCGGGTGAGGACGAGACAGTTGCGCCCGCGAGCCAGTGCGGTGATGACATCGTCGACGATCTGGGTGTTCCGCGGTTCGTCGACTGCGAGGAGCCGGTGCACCTCGGCGAGCGCGCCTGGCGCGTCCAGGTCCACGTCGGCGACCTTGAACGTGGTCTTGTGGACGCGCAGCAACCGTTCCGGACCGGCATCCAACTCCAGCGCGGCTACGATGCTGCCCTGCTCCTCCTCGGTCATGGTGTGCCGGACGGGCCCGAGTTGCCAGGTGACGAGTTGGCCGAGCCCGTCCCGGCGGGTGGGTGTGGCGGTGAGGCCGAGCCAGAATCGCGCCGCGATGCGCTTGACCGAGTGCTCGTAGGCGGCGGCGCCGAGGTGGTGACACTCGTCGACGATGACGTGCCCGTACTCGGCGGTTAGGGCGGCGATGTCGTCGCGCCGCGCGAGGGAAGGCAGCAGCGCGATGTCCACCGTGCCGGTGAGTTTGCGCCGTCCGCCGCCGAGCTGGCCGGCCCGGATGCCGAGGAACTGCTCGATGCGCTCGCGCCACTGGTCGGCCAGAGCCTTGCGGTCGACGAGCACTAACGTCGAGGTGCCGCGTTCGGCGATCACGGCGCAGGCCATGACCGTCTTCCCGGATCCGGGCGGTGCGACGAGCAGCCCATCGTCATGGGCCAGCACCGCACCAACCGCGGCGCTCTGTCTGGTGGTGAGGGCGGCGGTGAACGCGACGTCGATCTCCCGGCCCGGGTTCCGTATGTCGGTGACGGCGAGCCGTGATCCGGCCTGTTCGACGACCGTGGCGATGGTGTGGCGCAGGCCGCGCGGCACGATGAGGCGGTCGTCGAGGGTGAAGTCGTAGCCGCGGATGAACCGTGGGGTGTCCCAGGTCGACTTGCGCAGGCGCTGCAGTTCGTAGAACTTCGGGTTCGCCATCGCGGCGGCATGCTTGAACGTCGCCAACGCCGCGGGAGTCAACTGCGCCGCGTCGATGCTCAGCCCGGCTCCGGCTTCCGCATGCACGACCGGGGGCAGGGCAGGATGCACGCGGGTCGCGGCGGAGCGGCTCATCGCGGCGACGTCGGTGCCGGTGGTGGCGCGTTTCGCCTGCCGGGAGAGGCGTTCGGCGTCGCCGGGGCTGAGCCGGTCCAGCGTCGACAGGAACGCCCACTGGTCCTCGTCCGGCTCCAGCGTGGCGAGATCGAGGAACGTGGTCAGGCCGTGGCCGTTGCGGCGTCGGCCCTGCAGCGGCGCGGCGATCAGGTTGCCGAAGCCGCCCTCGGGCAGGATGTCCTGGTTGGGGAACAGCCGGTCGTAGGAGCGCAGGTCCATCGACCCGCGGAGCACCATCGCCTCGTGCAGCAACACGGTGCCGACCGCCCTGGCAACCGCCGCCGGGACCGGGCCAGCGAAGAAGATCCACACGTGCGCACCGCGACCGGACTGCGAAATCTCCAGTCCGGCCGGCACACTGCTGGCTCGGGCCGCCTTGACGTAGGCGAGGGCGTCGAGCATCGCCATCGGGCCGTCGAAGTCGGCCACCACGAAGTGGCAGGTGTTGCCGGGCAGCAGCGGGTACAGCCCCATGAACACGTCACCGACGAGATGCGCGGCGACGACCTCCGCCGTACGGGGCAGGTAGGCGGCTCCGCGCCGGTCCATGCCCTTACGCCAGCCGCCAGCGACGGCGGGCATCCACCCGGCCGCGCCGGTCCGGGCGTTCTCCCACCGCACCGCGTACACGTCGGTGCGGGCCTGGAACCGGTCGTTGAACAGCGCCAGCTTGTCCCGCACCGATGATGCCATCGTGACCAGACCCGGCGCGGCGACCGGCGCCGCCAACTGCTCCGGTGCCGGAGCCGTGTCGTGGCCGCGCAGGTCCAACAGCCGGGACAGCCGGGCGTTCTCCGCCCGTAACCGCTCCACCTCCCGGCGAAGACCGGCGACCTCGTCCACCGCACCCACACCGACCATCCTCGCGCGGATCGGCGCCGGACACCCCTGGAAGGGGTCGCTACGATCTGCCGATGGCATCGAAGCGGACCGCGGCACTCGAAGCGATGATCGAAGAGGCCACCGTCGACGCTTACAACGACGATGAACAGCTCACCGGCCTGTACACCATGATCGAAGACCACCTGGCGGTACCGTTCACCACTACCGTCCTCGGCGCCGAGGTCACCGTGCGGAAGATCGACCTGACCGCCGACAGCATCGTCGCGATCTGCTCCCGTGGCCGGGACCGGCAGCGCATCGACCTGCTCGACCTGCCCCTGCCCACCCCGCCACCGGATGGCGCCGAATGGATCGACGCCCACCGGCACTGGGCAGGACGGTAACCAGAAGAGCGAATACCAGCATTACGAGCTCACCACCATCGACCCCTCGCCGAATGTGAAGCCTTCGGGATGTCACCGTCGCGAATGACGCACCGGCGGCTCGCGTTTGAGCCCGTTGGCGGGGTCATAACCCCGGGCTCGTACGGTAACTGCAGCGACGCTGTGATGCGGTTCCGTGCCGGGGGCGTATGCGGTGGCGACGAGTTGGGGCCAGGCCGTGCCGGCGGGGCTGGCCAGGACTTCGGCCAAATGTGTACACAATCGGGTACACTTTTTCCATGTTGATTGAGACGCTGTCGGTTCGAGAAGCGCGGGAGCAGCTACCAACCGTTCTCGAAAGGTTCCGCAAGGGTGACCGTACGCCCGTCGGTGTGGGGTCGCATCGGAAGACGGAGGCGATCATGGTTTCTGTGGAGGTGTTCGACGAACTGACGGCTGAGCGGAACCAATCGCTTGCACAGGCCGCCGCATCCGTGCGAGCCGAGGGGCTCGCGATCGGATCCGACGCCGAGGCGATCATGGAACGGTGGGCTCGTGGCGAGCTCAGTACAACCCAGATGCGAGAACTGGTCCGGCAGCTCTACGCCTCATGACTGTCGACCCGTACGCCGACCCGGTTTCCGGTGTCCTACGCAATCGGTTCGGGATCACCGACCCACAGCGACTCCGCGATGCCGAGGCGGACCTGTCCGCAGCGGCGTTGGCGGACCTCGGTACCCGTATCCTGCCTGGCGGTTATGACCTCGCCCACCTGCGGCTGTTCCATGCGGAGATCTTCGGCGATCTGTATCCGTGGGCCGGTGAGATTCGAACCGTGGGCATCGCCAAGACGGATCCCTTTTGCCTGCCGCACCATATCGAGAGGTACTCGGCGGAGGTGTTTGATGCGTTGGAGAAGGAGCGGTTCCTGCGGGGTTTATCCAGGGGTGACTTCGTCGCTCGCCTGACGCACTACTTCGCCGAGATAAACGCGATCCATCCGTTCCGCGAGGGCAACGGCCGGGCGCAGCGAGCCTTCTTCCGGCAGCTGAGCCGGGAGGCCGGCTGGCCGATCAACTGGTCGAGTCTCGATCCGGAGCGCAACGCGGAAGCGTCGATGGCTTCGCTGCGTGGAGACAACCTCCTGCTCCACGAGATGCTCGACTCGCTCATCAGCCGCTGACCGCTGTCGCATCGACAAGGCCGGACAGGCGCGGCGAACGGTCCAATGCTGGGCCACCCACTGTCGATCAACGCTTGCCTTCGCGAGGCAGTCAAGTCGTCACGTGCGGCGCCCGCCAGTAGGGCAACGTCGGCGAAGGTCTGTAGCGTTTTTAGCGTTTAGGATTACGATGGGTACGTGAGCTCGACATCGTCTTCCCTACTGACGACCACCAAGGCTGCCGCGTTGCTGCACTGCTCGCGGCAGCATGTCGTCGACCTGTGCGACAACGGGACGCTACCGTTTGTCCGAGCCGGCACGCACCGGCGGATTCGGCAGGACGACGTCGAAAGGCTCCTCCGGCCACCGTTCCGCCGCGAGGTCGAGAAGTCGCTGTGGCTGCATCGAGCCGTGGCGGGCAAGCTCGTCGCCGACCCGGTACGGGGAATGGCGCTGGCTCGCCGCAATCTGGCTCACCGCCGGGAGGTTCACTCGGATGGCAGCGCCGACACCTGGTTCGACGCCTGGGAGCGGCTGCTCGACGAGGGCGTGGACGCAGTCGTGGACATGATCACGGCACGAACCGATATCGCGGCGGAGCTCCGGCAGAACACGCCATTCGCTGGGCTGCTGACTGAGCGGAAGCGTCTCAAGGTGCTGGCGGCGTTCGACGCAACTCACCCCCGAGCGGCGATGTCCGCGTGAGGCGGGCGCAGCTCGAGCATGTGCTGCGGGCGGTGTCCGCGATCGTGGACGACCCGATGTACTGGTCATCGGCAGCCAGTCGATCCTCGGCGCGATACCGGAGCATCTCCTGCCGCCGGTAGTCACCCGCTCGACGGAGGTCGACATCGCGTTCTTCGACGATCCTGACGGACGCAAGGCCGACCTCGTCGACGGCGGTATCGGCGAGATGTCGGCGTTCGACAGCACCTACGGGTACTACGCCCAGGGCGTCGACACCTCAACAGCGATCCTGCCGGACGGCTGGCGGGATAGGCTCGTCGTGGTCGCCAACGCCAACACCGGTAACACGCAGGCCCGCTGCCTGGAGCCGCACGACTGCGCGGCGTCCAAGCTCGCCGCGGGCCGGGAGAAGGACCTCGTCTTCGTATCAGCGCTGCTTGAGGCGGGTCTGATCGATGCCGGCACTCTCGCCGACCGCATCAGGGCGATGGACGATCCACTGTCCTGTGCGAGCGCATGTTGAGCTGGGTGGCGGCGGGAAGTTGACGAACGGAGGGGTACGGGGCACGCCGCCTGGCATCGTGGGCGTGGGGTACGAGGGCCGATCTCTCGAAGGGCTCGTCGAGGATCTCGTGGCCGCCCGCCCGGCATCAGTTGCGCCCGCGACCCCCTCGACTCCAGGCCATCGTCGGCTAGGGCGCCTGACGGGCTGGTTCACGGACAAAGTCGCCGTGCTTGTGCTCGTAGATGACGTCGATGTGGAGCCCGACCAGGAGGTCGACGAGATCCTGCTTCGGACGGGCTGGCAGGAGTACCGCCCGGGAGCGGGGCTTGACGAAGCGGGCGTAGTCGTAGAGTTGGCCGATCGCGTGGCGGATGTGTTCACGGCCGACGGTGGACTTGGCTTCCACGAGTTCGTCGGCGTCCTCGTCGAAGACATCGGTGAAAAAGGTGTCCAGGCCGCCCGGCAGGGTGATCAGGTTGCGGACCGCTCGGTGGCCGAGGCCGGCCAGATAGGCCTCGTAGCGGATGACCAGGTCGGCCTCTCGGCGCGTGGCCTGACGGGATTCGCCGGGGCGGCGGACGAAGGTGCGGGTCATGTTCTGCTCCAGCGCGATGGTGCGGACCACCGCACCGGTGGCCAGGCGGCGGTCGGGCGCGATGGATGGCGGGTCGACCAGCGGTGGCCCGAGCACCGGCCACCCCTTCTGAAGGGCGGAGTGGCGGATTGCCCGGATGGCGTCCTCGGGCAGGTCCGCGGCGGGGAGCGGGCCGAAGGTGTCATCCGGCTCATCGGGCTCGAGGGTGACGCGGTACGGATACAGGTCGTCGGGCCAGACCGGGTTGATGTGGTCCTCGTGTAGCGGGGTGTGCAGAAGACGTTGGGTCACCGAGCGGATGGTCGCGCCCGTCCAAGCGCCGAAGTCCTCCTCTCGGGTGCGCGGCCAGCCCTTCGGCGCCGGGGTTTGTGGGGTGATGCCGCGGACGAAGATCAGCCACGTCGGTTCGTCACGGTCCGGATCGCGGAGCCACTGCTCGGCCTGGGCGACCAATGGGCCGCCGCCCGTGAAGGTCTTCCAGCCCCAGATGTTGCCGCGCATGCCGATTGTGAAGTTGCGGTCGGCGCGATCGCCGACGTACACGTACGCGCTGCGGCTCATGCGGGACGGTCCTCGAGTGGCGGGAAGCGCTGCTCGTTGCGGGCAATCTTCGCGGAGACTGCTTCCGCCACGTCGACGCCAGCGACGTCGGCGAATCGAAGCAGGTAGATGAGGACATCTGCCACCTCTTCCGCGACGCGGTCCGGGGGCGGCGGCGCCGGCGGGTCCCACTGGTACAGCTCGGTGAGTTCGCCAACCTCACCAACCAGTGCGAGGAGCAGGTTGCGCGGGGTGTGGTACCGGGGCCAGTCGCGAGCTTCGGCGAAGCGGCGCAGCTCTCGCTGCACCTGTGCAGGCCAGTCGTCGGGCTGTTCGTCGTTCGGCATTGTCGCCAGCCGATCACGATGCCGGCGGCGGCGATGTGATGGCCTTAAGGCCGCCAGGTTGGCTTGAGATCGAGCGGCGCCTGATCGGTCACCGTCACGCTTGCCGGATAACGCCACCGATCACGCTGCAGCCTAGGCGCATCCGCTGTCGGCGGTGAACTCATGCCGCTCGCAGTCCAGGTACGTGTGGTGGACGGCAGACTCCGTGTCCATCAATTGCGCTTCGAACCGCCGGCCGCTGCACGTGCGGCAGATGCACTCGTGCGCCTCGTGGACCGGATAGCCGGCCGACTTGGGTCGCTTGAGGAAGGCAGCAAGGTCTTCGAAGGATGAGCGATAGGTTGGCTCGACAGTGATCTCGGTCAAGTGGCGCCTCCCGGTGATGTCGACGCAGCGGAGCCCATCGACCCGGTTTGACAGTTCTCGGGCGGTAATGCCGCCCACTATGGCGACCGTCCATAGTGGATTCGGTTGCGCTCCATGCGTGCTCCGCCGTTTCTGGACCCCCCGCCGCCCGCCTTGTAATCGGAAGGTTGGGGGTTCAAGTTCCCCCGTCGGCTCTCCGGATCAAGGCCTGAACTGGTCTTTCTCCTAACGTTATGCTCGCTTGATAGTGATCGGCGTCGACATCGTGTTCATTCTGTGCTCGGACGGCGCGGCGCAGTACGGCATCACCAGCTCAGGTGCAATCGACACGTCGGCACGAGGCTTGTCCGCATCGCCGCCGACCGACCGCTTCGACGCGGTTTCCACGCGTCGCTGGTCGCGTCGGGCCGCCCATCTCCCTATCCGGGTTTGTGAGCGTTGGCGAACTGAGTAGTTAGCACGGGTCGGGCGTCGCGCGTCAGTGCGTCGTACACGGCAACCGGCCAGGGAAAGGACGGTGGGTTGGTCGTCGCGCGTGCTACAGCTCGCTGTGCAGCTCCGCCGCTCTCCGCAAGGCTTCCAGGTCGATCACGGTCACCGTGCGGTACCCGGTGGCGATCGACCCGTCGCGGCGGAAATCTCGCAGCACCTTCTGCACCGTCACCTCCGCTGCGCCACAGAGACTCGCCAGCTCGGACTGTGTCAGCTCGAACCCGATCTCCAGCCCGGCCGGCGTACGACGCCCGTACGCGAGCGCAATCTTCACCAGCACCCGCGCGACCCGCACCTTCGCCGAGTACGCGGTGAACTCGACTCTGAACTGGTTGGCCCAGCGGAGGCGATCGGCCACCATGCCGGCCAGCGCGACGGCTGCGCCGGGCTGGCACTCCAGGAACTTATGGAGTTGTGGCCGGTGGATGACGCTGTACACCACCGGAGTGCACGCCGCGACGGTCGCTGAGCGGGGAAGGTCGTTAAGCGCGGACATTTCGCCCACGATGTCTCCACCGACGCGGATGGCGAGCAGTGACTCGGCACCGTCACTGGTCAGCGCAGTGACCTTCGCGATGCCGTTGTGCATCAGGATCACATGGCGTTCCAGCGCGCCCTGGTGGATCAGCACATCGCCGGGCTCGATCCGGCGACGTGGGGCCATTGCTTGAAGATTCTCGCGTGCAGGGGCGGTGAGCCGATACAGGTACGTGCCGGGCGCCCACCCAGTCGTGTCGACGTCCACGAATTCCACCAGGAGTCACCCTTCGTGCATTGCCCATGCACACTCTGCCATAAGGTCAGTCCTTATCGCGTACCCGTGACGATGGCGACGCACAGCCATCCGATGGAGCCGACGACGGCCAGGGCCGCCCATGGCAGGCTCGCTCCGATCGCTCGGTACTTTTCCATCGCGATGCCGGCCAGCACCTCTGCCGCCGCCCAGGCTTCGTCACGTTGCTGCTCCATCGGCGCCGGCGCAAGCGGCCTCCGGCGCGCGCCGAGGTCCGGCAGTGCAAACCGGTTCCCGGCGGCACTTTCCGGCGCGGTCAAGCGCGGTGCGAGGCACCGGCCCAGGTGCCATCCGGCGGCCGCGACGCCGACGACGATCGCTGCTCCGAGTCCAATCGCGGCGATGGTCGCAAGAGCGCCGGTGCGCACGGCGACAGCCACGAGTCCTGGCTGGTTGGCCGTCAGAGCCCCCGCACCAGCCAGTCCGGTCAACAGGAGCGCCGCTTTTGTGTCGGCGTGTTGAATCGCGGTTTGCGCTGCCGCGCCGACTGACATCGCGGTGCGCAGGTCTTCCAGAGGTTCGGGCGTTTTGCTCATGTATCCATTGCAGCCGGGACGGCCATGAGCGATTGCGTCACAAGACAGGTTGACCGTCTTCGGTCATGCCGTATTTCGACGGAATCTCCAGCGAACGGCGTCGATATACAGGACGGGTGTCATGACCGAGCGGTGAGAGGTGACCCCTGTGTCCGAGCCTACCCATCCCAGACGTTGCATCGTCCTCGCCGTCGACATCGAGCGGTACAGCCCGCGGACCAACCTGGGGCAGTACCGTGCACAGCAGTTGTTTCGCGAGGTCCTGGACGAGACAGCCGCAGGCATCGGGCTGGATCGCCAGAGCTGGACGACGCAGCAGAGCGGCGACGGCGAGCTGGCGATCCTGCCGGCCGATACGTCGGAGCTGACCGTCGTGGCGGACTTCGTTCCCGCCCTCGACCGAATCTTGCGCGACCGCAACAGTAGCCTCCTGCCCGAGGCGAAGGTTCGGCTGCGCGTCGCGATTCACCAGGGACTGGTCCACATGACAGGCGCCAACGGGTACCCGAGCGAAGCAATCGTCGAGGTGTGCCGGTTGCTCGACGCGGACCCGCTTCGGCAGGCGTTGGTGGCCTTTCCGCACGCCTCGGTCGCGCTCATCGTGTCGCGCAGCATCTTCCACGACGTTGTTCGGCACGGGTACCGCGGACTGCGCCCCGAACGCTTCGCCCAGGTCAAGGTGCAGGTGAAGCAACTGGTGACCGACGCCTGGATCTTTGTACCGGATGAGGACGCAAGCAGCCTCGCCGGGGAACAGCCACCACCCGCAGCGGATCAGCCGCCCCCATCGAAGCCGCCCACGCCGGTCGCCGCAACGAGTGCGGAGACGCCGACGTACCAGATCAGCGGCGTGACGACCCATGGACCGGCAGTCTTCGGACCGGGCGGTACCGCGATCGGCACCGTGAACGGCCCATGGCACGGGACAGCTGACCGATGACCACCGTCGAAGAGCCGGAACCGAAGGCTGATCCGGAGCTCGTCGAACTCGTGGAAGACGACGACAGCACCGCTGACGATGTGCGGTCGCTGCCGGGGCACATGATCCGGTCCTACGGCATCATGGACTCGGAGTTTCCTGGACCGTCCGCGTTCGGACCCGGTGCGACGGCGATTGGCACGATGCTGAATATCGGTGCCGGCCAAACCGGGCAACGGCTTGTCAACCAGCGACTGGACGGCGCCCTGGTGCTGGAGCGGATCCATACCTACGCCAAGACCGCGACGCCCGACCGCCTGATCGAGCGGCTTGCCCGGCTGCCAGTCGCGTATCTCAGCGGACCGCCCGGCAGCGGCCGGATGACGGCGACGCTTGTCGCGCTGGCGCGCGCACATGCGGCGGACAGGATCACCCAGCTGCATCTCTTCGGTGACGAGCCGATTCATGCATACTTCGCCGATCCCAACCTGCTCCGCCCGAGCCATGGACACATCGTCGAGCTGACGGGTGCGGTGAAGCCGGAGTCGTCGGAACTGGCCCAGCTGTCCACGCTCGCCCGGGAGGCGCACGCCTCGGTGGTGTTCGTCGGCGACGCCGCGGGCAACCGGCAACTCGTCGAATACCACGTCGAGCACGTCCGTCCCGACCCGCGTGAGGTCTTCCTGGTATGGCTGGAACGAAACCTGCGGGACAAAGGCAGCTGCATCGCTGTTTGTTCCGCTTGCGAGGGCGAGTGCGTCCAGGCGTACGTTGAGCGCTGCCGCGCCGAGTATGTGCGGCACCTATCGGTGAACACCATGACGGACGCCGTGCGGTTCGCCGTGAACTTCGCCGAGCTCCTTCCGGACAGCAGCGGGGCCAGCGACCTCCTCGCCGATCGCGCAGCACTGCGCGCCAAGGCCGTCGATCTGCTCGAGGCGGCGCATCCTCAGGACGGTGTGGCCTATGAAAGGCGTCGCGCTCGCCACCTGGCGCAGCACCGCCGCGCCGCCCGCATCGCGTTTTCGGTGTTCAACAATTACCCATTGACCAGGGTGTTTGATGCCACCAGCGTGCTGAACAAGCGCCTTGACGAGGCGGTCGGCCGGTCCACAAACGACCGGACGGTGCTCGAACACAACCTCGAGGACCTGCTCGACGACATCCGGCCCACAGCGCCTGTCGACGGTGCCGTCGGCGCCGCGCGGGTAGCTCTGCTCCGCCAACCCGGCCTGGTTCGGGGACTGCTCGACGTCGCGTGGCACGAGTACGACACAGCTCGTCAGCCGTTGTTGGACTGGCTCGACGACCTCGCCGAGAACGGCGACGCCCGACCGGTCGCCGCGGCTACCGGCTTGCTCTGTGAGTACGACTTCGAGCAGATCCGTAGTCGCCTGCTGGACAAATGGGCTGTGAGCAAGCAGCGCTCGCGGCGGGAAGCGGCCGCGCTCGCGTGTGAAATGGCGGTTCTTAACCATCCTGCCCTCACACCGCAGATCTTGCGCTGCGTGTCGGCCTGGGCCGAGCACTCGGGGTTTCGGCGTGACGCCGCGGTACGTACATACGCCACGCGTACTTTCCTTCGCCGCCTCCCGCAGGAAGCACTGACGGTGCTGAGCATGGCTGCCCGCGACGACATGCAGCGCACCAGCAGCGCCGTTCCTTTCGGAGTGCGTGGCATCTACGACTCGCTCGGCGCCGCGGTCGTGCACCGGCTCGTCGAGTGGTCCGATTCCCCGTTCGCGAACTTGCGGACCATGGCGAGCCGTTGCCTGGTACGCCTGGCCGACGTGGACAGCAACGCCGATCGCGAAGCGGTGACCAGCGCCTGGCCGGCACTCCTTTGCCAGACCGCCGCCGGTGAGGTCTCGCCGGCGGAGCATGCCCGGCTCTGGCCCGGCGCACTGCTGCACCCTGGCACGGCTCGTCAAGCGTGGTCGGCGTTCGAACGCTGGATCGCGTTGGCCGCCACCGACGAGGCTCTCGCCGACGTTCTCCACGAGGTACTGAGCCACGTCCTCACAGGCGGCCCGATCATCCGCCGCGCCAATTTCTATCTCCGGTGCTTCTGGCGTCGCAGCATGCCGGACAACCCGACTCTCATCACCGTCACGACCATGCTGGAGGAACGCCGCCGTGACCACTGACTATTACGCGGAAGCACAGACGGCCAAGCAGTCCGGCAAACAAGGGTTCCGCCGGTTCTTGGCGAGCCTGATGCAGCCCCCGGTCGTCGAGCAACCCGACCTTGAGGCCGAGCTGAGCGAGTGCCGCACGGGCGTACCAATCGCTCTGGCCGCGCACGGCGACGCGTTCGACTTCTCTGTACGACCGACCTTCACCTGGTACGCCGAGCACATGACCCGCAGCAAATTCGAGAACCTCGTCGACGAGTACATGCCGGATGCGCTGTACACGCTGAGGACTCGTGCCGAGCGGGTGGCCCGATCGTACGAACCGCACCGCTCGCGCGACCTCGAGCGCGACCTCAACACGCGCCTGTCTGCCAAGGACTGGGCTATGGGCCCGTTGAAGGAGCGGATCATCTGCCGCCCGGAGGTCTTCGTCCTGCCGGATCCCCGTGTCCGCGAAAGCATGCAGCCCTACTGGCAGCGGCGCATCGAGATGCAGACCGAGCACGAGTTGGCGATGCGTCGAGCCGAGCTGACACGCGAGCGTACGCAAACGTGGTCGCGAGTCATGGCCGCGTTGGAGGCGGATCCGCGAAACCGGCACGCGGCAGCGCTGGTCGGACACGAGGCGTTCGCCGAGGTGTTCACGGCGATGACGCAGGGGCGGAAGGACGAGCTGCTGAAGTTGATCGACCTGCTGGAGAAGGCTGGGAGAAGCTTCAACGAGATCGGACTCTACGAGTACGCGGAAGGGCTGGACGCAGCACTCGCGGAGTACCGCAAACGCGCCGGCATGGACGAAGCTGCGTGACCGAGCCAGCTGGCGCCTGCACAGCGGTCAGGCGGCGCCGAAGTCGGCGCGGTGGTCGCGGGCCCACTGCTCGAGGGTGCGGCCGGGCCGGCCGGTGAGGTCGCGCATGCCGGGGCGGGGCCGGTCGGGCTCGGTGACCGTGTCGGACCAGTAGTCGAGCAGCATGGCAATGATGCTTTCGGGGATGTATTGCGCCGCGTCGGCGCGGAACTCGTCCGGGCTGATCTCCAGGAGTTGTATGTCGCGGCCGATCGCGGCGCTGATCGCGGCGACCTGGTCGATCCGGGTGAGCGATTGTGGGCCGGTCAGCGGATAGATCTTGCCGCTGTGCCCGTCCTGCGTGAGGACGGCCGCCGCGGCGTCGGCGATGTCCGCCTCGTGGATGGGCGCCTGGGCGGAGTGGATGTACGGGGCGCGAACGGGCGCGCCGGCCTTGATGGTCCAGGCCCAGGCGAGCAGGTTGTTGGCGAAGGTGCCCGGCCGCAGGATCGTCCAGTCGTCGGTGCGGGAGGTCACGGCCTGTTCGACGGCCAGGTGATGGGTATAGCTGGCCGAGCCGATGTCGCGGGAGAACTCGCCGGCGGCCGCGAGCGAGGACAGCACGACGAACCGGTCCACCGTGGCGTTGACCGCGGCGGCGACGAACTCGTCGACGCCGTGCTCGGCGGGGAAGACGAACACCCGGTCCACCGTGTCGAACAGGTCTGCGTGGAGGGTCGACGGGTCGGTGAGGTCCGCACCGACCACCTCGACGCCCGCTGGCAGGCCGGCCTCCTGTGGCTTGCGGGTCAGCGCCCGTACCTGCTCGCCGCCGGCCACAAGGGCGGCGACCAGGTGGCGTCCGACTGCCCCGGTGGCGCCGGTAACCAAGATCGTCATGTCCTGTCCTCTTCTCCGCATTTTTGCCGGCGATCCCGGCCGGGAGCGACGTTACGCACTCGTCAGGTCAGGATCTGTCCTAAGCGGGGCCGATCGGCTCGCTGGGCGAGAACCATTTCGCTCGGGATTGCGTCCTAACCTTCTGTGAGGGAGGCGGACTACAGAGAACTGCTGCGCCTTGTCGGCAAGGGTGACCGGCGGGCGTTCGAAGCGTTCTATGCCCGCAACGCACCCTGGCTGGCGCTGCGCCTGCGTCGCCGCTGCCGCGACGCGGAGCTCGCCGACGAGATGCTGCAGGAAGCCTTCCTCACGGTCTGGCGGGCCGCCGGCAGCTATCGGGGTGACGGCGAGGTCGTCGGCTGGTCGACACGATCCGGCGGGCCCGCGGTGCTGCTCGCCCCCACATTGGCCGGCGCGGACGATGAGCTGGAACGCGGCACGGCGCTGCCGTGGCGGCGGTGGCGCCTCGGCCACCTGCTGCTCGCCGCAGCTGCGATCGGCGGGCCACTGGCGCTGACCGGGCTGCGGGCACCGGAAGTTTTCGGGGCGTACGCCCTGCTGCGCAACACCCTTGGCTGCGTCGGGCTGGTCGCGCTCGGCGCCACGCTGCTCGGCGCGCGGCTCGCCTGGCTGCCCGTGTTCGGCTACGTCTGCGCCGTCTACGGGGCAGCCCCGCGTCAGATCGGCGGGGTCACCGGCGTCTGGGCCTGGCCGGCGCAGCCGTCGTCGGTCACCACCTCCTGGCTGACCGCCGGCGCCCTCTTCGCCATCGGCACGCTCTGGTACGCCGCCCGCGGCGCTCAGCGTGACGCGAGGGCCTGGTCATACAGACGGGGAAGCAGCCGGACGAGGTGATCTCCGCAGCGCCGAGGCGGCTGCCCTGTAGGCCTGCGGCGGCGCTTCGGCGTACGTTACCTTCGTGTACCCGTTCGCCATCGACCTCGGTACCTCCAACACGGTCGCTGTGCTCCGCGCGGCGGACGGCCAGATTCGCCCGCTGCTGTTCGACGGCCGGGAACAGTTGCCGTCGGCCGTCTATGCCGGCGTGGACGGCGCGTTGATCGCCGGCAACGACGCGGAACGGCTGGCGCGTGCCGACCCGGCGGCGTTCGAGCCGAACCCGAAACGGCGGGTCGACGACGGCACGGTCCTGCTGGGTTCCCACACGGTGGCCGTGTCCGACGCGTTGGCCGCGGTGCTGCTGGCGGTCGTTGAGCAGGTCAATCGGGTCGGCCCGCCCGGACCGGCGGTGCTGACCGTCCCCAGCACCTGGGCCGCGCCCCGGCGCGCGGTGCTCGCCGAGGCCGCCGCGCGGGCAGGTCTCGGCGCGGTGACGCTGATCAGCGAGCCGATCGCGGCCGCCGTCTACTACGCCTCGGTACTGCGCCATGGGCTCCCACCGGATGGCGCGCTGCTCGTCGTCGACGTTGGCGCGGGCACTGCGGACGTCGCGCTGGTCCGCGCCGCGGCGGCGATCGGCGCGGGGGCCGCGGCGCCCGATACGGCGCTGTCCGTGATCGCGCAGCAGGGCCTCGACATCGGCGGCCTGGACGTCGACGCAGCGCTGGTCGGCATCCTCGGCCAGCTGGTGTCCAGCGACGCGCCCGAGGCGTGGCAGCGCCTCACCGCACCGGCGACCAATACGGAGCGTCGCGACCGGCTCGTGCTGTGGCAGGAGGTACGCGCCGCGAAGGAGAGCCTGTCCCGGCTCAGCGTCGCGCCGGTGCACGTGCCCGGGTACCCGGCCGATCTGCACCTGACCCGCGAGGAACTGGAGGTCGCGGCGACGCCGCTGCTGGCCCCGGTCGCCGAGGTCGCCGCCAAAATGGTGGCGGCGGCGGGGCTGGCTCCGCAAAGTCTGGCCGGTGTCTTCCTGGTCGGCGGCGGCGGCCGGATGCCGTTGCTCGGCCGGCTGCTGCACGCCCGCCTCGGGGTGGCGCCCACCGTGGCCGAACGACCGGAGACGGTGGTCGCCGAGGGCGCGATACACGCGCAGGCCCCGGTGCCGGCGGTACCGGAAGTGGCTGCCTCCGGCGAGCGGGTGGCGACGGCACCCAGCGGGTCAACCCCCAGACGGACAACCATTCGCCGGCGGTGGCTCAGCCCGGCGACACTGATGCTGGCGCTGCTGTGCTTTGTGCTGCCGTTCGCCACGGTCTCCTGCGTGCCGGACAGCTACGGACGCGCCAAGCCGGGCGGGACGACCGAGTACAACGGACTCGGCCTCGCGCTGGGCGGCAAACCGCACGTGCCGCCGGACCATCTGCGCCCGTCCGGCGAGTGGCTGGAAGACCGGATCGAACCGCAGCCGTTCTACGCGGCCGCGCTGCTCGGGCTCGGTGCGGCGCTGGTCACGGCGTTGACGCTGACTCGGCAGCGGCGCCGCCGTGTGCTCGTGGCAGGGCTGGGTGCGCTGGCCGGACTGTCGCTGGTCGCCGGTCAGCTACTGGTGGTGAACAGGCTCGCCGACCGGATCAGGGAGCAGAGCGCGGTACCCGCCGGAAAGGACGCGCGTGACTTTGTGGGGACGGGCGCCGGTTTCTGGCTGACGCTCGTACTGCTCGCGTTGCTCGTCGCCGGCAATCTGGCCGCACTGCTGCCACGGCGCCGACTGGGCCGGCGCTGGCGGACATGACATCTGACACCGGCCCCGGCACGGCTGCCGACGGTGGGGACGCGACGATGCGTGGAACGGCAGCGCCTGCGTCCCCACCGAATGTCAGCCGACCGGCTGCCCGCCGCGGTTGATTTCCTCCTCTGCTCGTGTCAGGTGCAGGCGAGGCCAACTGGCCAGGTCCCCGAGTAGCTGGCGATCGTGTGTGGCGATGACGACGGTGGCCGGCGTGGTCAGCAACGCCGCGGTCAGCTCGTCGACCAGCGCGGCCGACAGGTGGTTCGTCGGCTCGTCGAAGATGAGCAGATCGGGCCGGGCGGCCAACTGCACCGCAAGGTCCAGGCGTCTCTGCTGCCCCTGGGACATGCGCTGTACAGGGGTGCGGGACGCTTCCCGGTCCAGCAGTCCGGTGGAGTTCAGCGGTACGAGGTCGTCCTCGCGGATCCGGCCGTCGGCGATCAGGCGGCCGGTGTGCTGCTCGTACACCTGCCGTGCGGTGGCGCCGGCCGGCCAGTCGGGCAGTTCCTGGGCCACCAGAGCGATGCGGGCGGCCGGCAGGTGCTGGGCCGTCCCGCTGGTGGGCCGCAGCCGACCGGCCAGGACGGACAGCAGGGTGGACTTGCCCGCACCGTTCGCGCCGGTGATCAGCAGACGGTCCCCGCCGTCGAGGCTCAACGTGACCGGATGCACGAGGCGTCCGGCGACCCGCACGTCGTGGACGCGCACCAGCGCGGCGCACTTGCGGGTGGAGAGTTCGGGCCAGCGCAGCGACAGCGGCGGCTCGGGCACGGTGATCCGGTGGGCCTCCAGCGCTTCCCGCTCACGGTTGAGTGCCTGTACCACGCCGGGAGCCCGGGACTGGCGCTGGTGCTTGCCGGTGCCTTTCGCGGGACGCCAGCCGGTGCTCAGCCGGTCGCGAGCCTGATCGACGGCCATCGTGAGCCGGCGGTGCTCTGCCTGCTGGGCGTCGAAATCCTGTTCCCACCGTTCACGCTCGCGCCGGCGCCCTTCCTGCCAGCCGTCGTAGCCGCCGGCGTACAGACGCGCCATGCCGTTCTCGCCGGGGTCCAGGTCCAGAAACTCCATGGCGACGGCGCGCAGCAGGGCACGGTCATGACTGACCAGGGCGAGGCCGCCTCGGTGGGTGCGCAGACGCTCGGCGAGGAACGCCAAGCCGTCGGCGTCCAGGTGGTTGGTGGGTTCGTCCAGCAACAGCACGTCGTACTGCGCCCCCAGCAGACAGGCCAGACGCACCCGGTAGCGCTGCCCGACCGACAGGGTGCTCAGCTCACGTGAGCGATCGGTGCAGGCGTTCAGCGCCTCCAGAGCGATGTCGACGCGGCGCTCGGCGTCCCAGGCGTCCAGGCGGGTGACCGCGTCCAGCGCAGCGGCATAGCGATCTTCGGCGCCGTCCACCCCCTCGGCGAGGTCGCTGGATGCCCCGTCCAGGGCGGTCAGGGCCGCGTGCGCCGGGCGTAGGGCCTCGGCGGTGAGGACACCCACCGTCAGGCCCGCGCCGGCGGGCAGGGTCTGCTCGGCCAGCCCGACGGTGCCCGCCCGATGTACCGAGCCGCTGTCGTGGGGCACGAGACCGGCCAGGACGTGCAGCAGGGTCGTCTTGCCACGGCCGTTCTCCCCGACGATCGCCAGCCGGGACCGCGAGGAGACAGTGACCGACACGCGGTTGAGGACCTGCCGTGCGCCCAGCACGACGCTGACGTCCTCGGCGCGCAGGTGCGCGTGTTCACCTGCGGGAATCGGGCTGCTCTTGGGCAGGTTCGATGAACTCGTAGGAGTGATAGACACAGGAGTGCTCCGCAGCTCGGGTTGGAGCCGGGCAGCCACAAAAAGCCGCCCGGCAGGACGCCGGGACGGCGGGCAGGAGATGAGGATCGATCGGTGCGCCGCCGTCAGCGGCGGGTGCGGAGCCTCATCGACGGGACGCCTGTGTACTTCATGGTCACGAGACTACATCAAGATCAGGTCAACCGGCACGGGAGCAGTGCGGCGGCCGATGAGCAAACGGAACGTGATCGGGTCTCCTGACATGTCGAGGCGATGCGTGAAGGACGAGGCCTGCAGCACTTCGAGGTATCCGCCCGCCGTCATTGCCCGGAAAGCAAGTGAAAACGGGTCGACGCTATCCACGTCCAGCCAGCGTTCGTGCACGGTCATGACCAAAAGTGCTTCGCCAGTCAGCGAGTTCAAGGCTCGAATCAAGGCGCCCGGCGGAATATGGCCGCCGCCAAGCGCACCAACACACGTCAGAAGCTCGAACTGCCCCTCGGCCAAGTGCTCGATCGCGGCCGGTTCGGCAAGCTCGAGGTCGGTGACGAGGTAGTCCTCATATACGCCGGGCCGGTCGCGCATGCAGGCGTCGCGGGCCTCGACGAGATTGTCCAGTCCGACGACAGCGGAGACCCCCGCGGCGCGTAATAGCTCGCCGACGAGACCTACGCCAGCGCCCAGGTCGAGGACGCGCAACGTCGCCAGGGCCCGGCCGAGTTCTGCCGCGGCAGCGATCGCGCCATCAACTGCGACGATTGGCGAGCGGCACTGCAAGAGGTCTTGCACGACCCGTTCATACAAACCGGGAACGGTGTAGATACGCGCATAGTCGTGCAGATGGATGAGCTCGCGATGTCCGTCTCGGACGAAAACGAAGCTCTCGTCCCGGGCTGATGCCCTCTCGGGGAGCTCGACGGTCCAGGGCGTCCCATCCGCAGTATCCTTGATCATCTTCGCCGACCTCCGATCCTGTATGCCAGACGCAGCGGGGCGTCCAGGATAAGGCGCCCCCGCGGCGGCGTGCTTACAGCTCGCCCTGCTCGGTGGTGCCCGCGGGGAGCGGGGTCATCGTGGTCACGGTGGCGGGGCGTGCGATGAGACCCGCGACGGCTGCTTGCAGGGCCTTGACGGCCGGGCCGGCGGCGTGGGCGGCGAGGTCCTCGGGGGTGTCCCATTTCTCGATCATCGTGATCGTGCCGTTGTCGGCGTCGTGGATGGCGTACAGGCGGCAGCCCGGCTCCTCGTGGACGGCGGGAATGCTGGCGCGCAGCGCGTCGATGAGTTCGGCTGTCCGTCCGTCGACGGGGTGGAAGACGGCGGTGACGACGACGGTCATGGGTTTCCTCCGGGTGGGTGGAGCGAGCGAGGGATACGGGTAGGACCTGCGGATTCGTCCGTTGCACCTTCGGCCACGGCGTCCTTGACAGCTGCCGGCGATGACCTTACGGTTCGTCTACCGTACACCGTCGACGATAGCTAGCGGTGACCCCCAGCCGGAGGTTCCGCGGAAAGGCGAGGCGTGGCCGAGTCAGCCGAATCAGCAGCCCTGGCGGTGTCCGGGCTCCGGATACCGCAGAAGGTCGTCCTGAGCGAGTCGACGTACGACGTGCTGCGGACCGCGATCCTGGATGGCACATTGGCCCCAGGCACGCGGATCGTGGAGGAGGCGCTCTCCCGCCAGCTCGGCGTCAGCCGGGCTCCGCTGCGAGAGGCGATCTGGCTGCTCAAGCGCGACGGGTTGCTCGTCGAGGAATCCGCGCGCACCACCCGCGTGGTGCAGCTGACCGAAGACGACGTGCATGAACTGCACATGATCCGGACTGTCCTGGAAACGCTGGCCTACCAGCAGTCGTCCCCGCGCCTACGTCCGCAGCACCTCACTGAGCTCGAAGATCTCATCGAGCAGATGCACGACGCGTCGGTCGCCGGCGACACGCGGCGCATCGCCGACCTCGACTACCGGTTCCACCGGACCCTCTGCGAACCGTGCGGCCTGCCCCGCGTCATGAAGGCGTGGGACGAGCAGCACGTGCTGTTCCGGATGTGGCTCAACATGGTCGGCCCGACGCTCGGCGCGCAGGACATCGCAGAGTCCCACCGGGTGCTGCTCGATGTCGTCCGCGGCGGCGACGCCGAAGCCATCTCCGAGCAGGTCATCAACCACGTCTACCTCATCGGCGGCGTGATGGCCGACCAGCGCCGCCAGTGGGCGGCGGCCCAACCCCGACTGTTTTTCCCGCCGGGAACAGTGACCGACCGGCAGCCGGTCGGCACCCCGGGCAATCCCAGCGATCAGAGCGAGGTCCCATGACAACGGTCAACCTGACGCTGCCGCTGTATCCGTTCATGCCGGTCGGCAACGTGTGGGCATGGGACTCGCCGTTCCAGCTCACGCCGACGATGACGCATGAGCGGAACGGCGTGGCGACCTATCAGATGAGTTTCCACAGCGAGGCCGGCACCCGGCTGATGCTCGGAGCGTGTTACGACGACGAGGCGCCACGCATTCACGAGCTGGACTACAGCA